>PKCT01000012.1 GCA_002862325.1 Phycisphaerae bacterium | reverse complement strand
GGGACGCTCGAGCGCTTCGAGAAGCCCCACGCGTTCCCGTTCCACCGCTTCGACGAACTCGGTCGGTGGATCGACGGGCGCGTCCTCGGTCGAGGTCGAGGGCTCGCGCCAACCGGAAAGCGCTCCCCCCGTCGAGTGGCTCAGCGTCTGCGACAACCATCGATTCCGTTGGAATCCGGGATTCGCCCCTTCGTCTTCGATCCGGGCCGGAGCCACCATCCTGAGCCGCGCCACCGAATCCCGAATGCCCGGCCATGCTCGATCAGCTGGTGGGACATCGCGAATGGTCCCGTTCAATTGAGCCAGGTGATCCACCTTGATCACCGGCGAGCTCGACCAGATCAGCCACGCGTCGACCAGATACACCGCCACGAGGATCATCGGAATGCCGGAGAGGATGAGGATCCAACGCATCCACGGCGGCCTCTTGGCGAGCGAGACCGGATTGTCGAGGTCTGCATCGGACATCTTAGGACCTCCATCGGTTCCGATTGGGCTCCACCGTGATCACGCCGTATTCTAAGGCAAGATCACATGCCAACCGCTCTCGGCATACTCGTCCTGTTCTCCACCCTGGCAACCGGCGTTCCCATGGAACGCGATGGTGCCGTGGTCCCGAGCGCCGTCGAGGCCGGGCAGGAGAACCCGAAACCCACCCGCCCTCTCGCGGATGCCGACGATGCAGAACGACTCGCGCTCGAGCAACTCCAAGGAAGCATCGCCTGGCCGCGTCGGGTCATCGCCCTTCTTCGTCTGCAACGCTTCGACTGCCCGGAATCGGAGGAACGGCTTCGGGACGGCCTGAACGACCGACACGAGGCGGTCCGATGCTTCGCACTTCTGGCCCTCGGACACCGCGGCGTCCCGCAGCGGGACGACTGGCTCGAACTCGAGGCTTCGCCCATCGTGATCCGCACGGCGCTCCGGGTCGGATATCACGTGGATGACGCGAGGACCATCCGCGGGACCGCCGCCCTCGCTCGCAGCGCGCGACTCGAGGACAAGTTGCTCGCGGCGGAGCTGGCCATGCTGACCGAGGACCGGGAGCTACAGGAGCTCGCACAAGAACTGGTCAAGACGGTGATTCTGCGCATGTCGGCCGAAGAGGCCGGCGCCTTCAGCCCCCGCCTCGCTCGACTGACCGGCGCTCCGGATCTGCGACGTGCATACAAGTGGAGGCTCTGGCGGCGACAGCACCGGGTGCGAAACCTCGACGCCGGCAGGCTCATGACGCCACGCCCCCGGTACGAGTCGCGTCGCGATGGACATCCCACGGCATGTCCTATCGAAAGCCTCTCCGAGGTCGCCCGACTCCCGATCGGAGACTTCAAGGCCCTCGCAGCGCACCTGGAGGCGCTCGCGCTGGAACCGATCGACCTCGCCATCGTGCTCGACTGCACCGCGAGCATGTCCGGGGAGATCGGCGAGGCCCAGGGCGGCGTCGACGATCTCATGTCGTTCGTGGGCGACGTCTCCGGTGGCATCCGGGTCGCCGTCGCGGGCTACCGGGATCGTCGGGAGAAGTTCGAACAGGTGGGCTGGGACTTCGCGTCACGGATGGAGGATGCCCGACGACACCTCTGGAAACTGAGCGCCGAGGGGGGTGGTGATCGCCCGGAACTGGTCGACCGGGGACTTGCGCTCGCGTATCAGCGATTCTCGTGGGATCCGGCCCGGCGAGGCGTGCTCATCCTCGTCGGTGACGCCCCACCGCACCCCGGGCGGGGCGCGGAGTGCATCGAACTTGCCCGGGCCGCCCGGGAACGCGGCATCACGACCCACGTCATCGGCTGTGATCCATCCATCGAGGATGTCGACGAACCGACCTCGGCCACGCCGCCGACGACCGAGGTCGATCCGGCCACGGTCGGCCCCGACGGTCTGCGAGGCGTCAAGAGGCGACGACGCTGGGGACCGGATCGTGCGGAGATCGCATTCTTCCCGGAGATCGCCGCCGCGGGTGGTGGACGCGTGGTGAACCTGTCGCGAGACGAGCGACTCGTCCCGGAGATCGCTGGCCTCATCGTGGGTCTCGAGTTCGAGCCCCCCATGGTCGAGTTCTTCGAGACCTACATGCGTCTGTGCCGCTGAGCTCGGCCGTTCCCATCTCGGGAGGATCTCAACCGGACCAGCCGGTGGGCGCGTCCCTGTCCTCCTCGACCAGGGTCCATGCCTGCTCGAGAATGTCGCGGACGTTGAGGCCGGTGGCTCCGCTGGCGACGACGACCTGTTCGACCTCGAGACCGATCGCATGCGCCGTTCGCCGGACCAGGCCGTCCCGCGACTCCTCGGGGACGAGGTCGATCTTGTTGAACACGACCACTTCGGGCTTGTCCGCGAGGTCGCCGCTGAACGCGTGCAGCTCCTTGCGGATGACCTCGTAGTTGTGCACCGGATCGGTCTCGTCCATCGGCACGAGATCGACCAGATGGATGATCACGCGCGTGCGCTCGATGTGCTTGAGGAAGTCGTGGCCGAGCCCGGCACCGTCGGCGGCACCTTCGATAAGCCCCGGAATGTCCGCCACGACCAGCCGTCGGTCGCCGGGGAGTTCGGCGATGCCGGGTTGGGGAACCAGGGTCGTGAACGGATAGTTCGCGACCTTGGGGCGGGCCTTGCTGATCGACGTCAGAAGAGTGGACTTCCCGGCGTTGGGCAAGCCCACGAGTCCGACGTCGGCGATCAGCTTCAGTTCGAGCTGCAAAGTCCGTTCGATCACCGGTTCGCCGGGCGTGGCCTCGCGAGGCGTCTGGTTGGTCGCACTCTTGAAGTGCTCGTTACCAAATCCACCCCGACCTCCCTGCGCGACGACGACTTCGTCTCCGGCCGCGTCGAGATCGGCCAGGACCTCGCCGGATTCCTCGTCCCGGATCTGCGTGCCGACGGGAACCGCGACGCGTCGATCGGAACCATCACGGCCGTGGCGGCTCGAGCCGGCCCCCTGCTGTCCGTGCTCCGCGAAGTAGTGCGGTGCATACCGGAGCGGCATCAACGTGTCCAGGTGCGGATCCGCGAAGAGGATCACACTTCCCCCTCGACCACCGTCTCCCCCGTCGGGGCCGCCCTTCGGAATGAACTTCTCCCGACGAAGGCTGACGCAGCCGTCGCCGCCCTTGCCGCTCCGAACGAAGATGCGTGCCTCGTCGATCAGAAGCATGTTGGTCGTCCTCGAAAGCGATGGATGCGACACGCCCCGAGCCGTGACTCGGGGCGTGAGTGTTTCTCGTCTGCCACGGCCGACGTCGCGGCGTGTGGTCCGGTCTCAGTTGCGAGTCGCGACGGCCTTGTCGATCACGTCGTATCGCGGCACGGACGGGTCCGCAGGCACCACGTCGACGAATCGGCCGCGGAACCGGACGGTTCCGGCTTCCCGAGCCATCAGCGTGTCGTCCTTGCATCGCTGCACGAGGTACCCCGCCTTGAACTTGGTGCCGCACTGCCGAACGATGATGGATCCCGCCTTGGCGACCTGCCCGCCGTAGAGCTTGATGCCACGGAACTGGGCGTTCGAGTCACGACCGTTCTTCGACGATCCCTGGCCCTTCTTGTGTGCCACGACTGGCTCCTCATCGGGTGCGGCCGAGTCGGCCGCGACGGTTGAATTGACGTCGGAAGCGACCGACGCCGAGAATCGAAGAGTATATCCAGGACCCAGGCGACCGCCAAGGCCGACGCCGGAAGATCGCTCAGCGGTAGATCCAGCACCCGGCCGGCTTGCCGGCGATCTGGAACTCGAACTCACAGTCCGCTCCACGTCGGTTCTTGCCCTTGGCGAGCGGTATCGCGGAAGAACCGCGAGCGACGGCCTCACCCGGCACGAGATACTCCCGCCGGAGGGTCCGATACAGGTCGACGGTCTTGTCCGACGCCGAGGGATGGGTCACCGTCTTGCGATCGCTGGAGAGCCCTCGGAAGAACAGGGTGATCTCGTTGACCTCCTGGTCCTCCGCGGGCCAGACCGCGAGGCCCGTTCGGGCGTTTTCCGGCCCCACGCGAAGATCACCGATGATGCGATTCTGATCCTCGAGCAGAGGATTGCCGAGAAGCTCGCGAATCTGATTCACCACGCGGGTGGGAACGCCGCGACCGGATTTGAGGATCTCGCCCGAGTCGAGGAAGAGCTCGATCTGCGGCGCGAACACCAGGTCTCGATCGTTGAGGTTCGTCACCGTGTAGGTGAAGTACCAGTAGAGCCGCCCTTCAGCCGGGTCGGTGTACAGACGAAACGGACCGGGAGCGAACTTCAGCTCCCAGGCCAGACGGTCCGCACTGGGCCGCGTAGCAGCCGTCGCGGTCGGTTCGGGCATGGGGCCGACGACCGCGAGTATGACGAGTAGAAGGCAGGCGAACCCGCCGAAAAAACGAGTCTGACGCATGAGGTGGTTCTCCACGACTGAGTCGCGTAGTGTAGCAGATGCCGGGGAGGCTCGATCCGAGCTCCCCCTCCTCTCGGTTCCCGAGCTTGGTAGCGTTTCACGACCATGACCGGCGATTCGACGCCCCACCTTCGCCCCGCCTCGGCTCCCGAGCCTTGCAGAATCGGCTCCGACCGACTCGAGGAAGCGGTTCGTGTGCTCGTCCGAGGAGACCAGGCCGCCGCCCGCCGTTTTCTGGACTACGCGGTCAGTCAGCGTCTCTCGCTCGAACACCTCTGGGGCAGCTTCGATGCCCGCGGACATATCGACGCCTCGGTGCTCGTGGCCCCTGGGGCCGGTCGAACGGCGATGGTCTTCGCGAGTCGCCCGCGGACCGCCGATCTCACCGCTCGGCTCGGGACGCTCCTCCGCACGGCCGTCGACGATCTCCCCCCGGAGCGGGTCGCACTCGCCCAGGCCCTCGTCGATCCGACCGATGAACGGGAAGAAGCGTTGTTCGTCGCCGGCGGATTCCAGCGTCTGGCGGAACTGGACTACCTGGAACGTCCCGTGCCTCGATTCGGCACCGTAGCCCCCCACCCCTCGGTCGAGGGGATGGAAATTCTGACGTGGGATACATCGGATCGATCCCGCCTGGTATCGCTTCTGACCAGAACCTACAAAGACACCCTCGATTGTCCGGGGCTCGCGGGACTGCGCGATCCGGAAGACATCCTGGACGGCCACCTCGCTTCCGGCACACCGGTGGGAGCGTGGTGGCACATCCTCCGGTGGAACGGAGAAGACGCCGGCGTCCTGCTGTTCAATCGCGGCACGAACCAGGAGAACATCGAGCTGGTCTATCTCGGCCTGGCGTCCCATGCGCGCGGTCGTGGACTCGGCCGAGCACTCTTGACACACGGCCTTTCCCTGCTAGACGGCGACAAGGCACGGACGATCGTGCTGGCCGTCGATCGCGCAAACCATCCTGCCGCAGCCCTCTACAGACGACATGGCTTTCGGTACGCGATGCGACGACTTGCGCTCGTTAGGCCGGTGCGCAGCGCCTAGTCGGTTGTCCACAACTCATTGCCAAAGATCGCCGTCCTTGGTGGATGAGTTTTTTTTTCGTTGCGAGATCGCTTGCGTCGCAAGGGATTCGTATGGATCCACCCCGGTGCAGGTGCCACGGGGCCCAGCAGCGACTCTGGGAACCCCGTAGATTCTTCGAGCCGCCAAGGATCGGCGGTCGCTCGCTTCCCCTCGCTTCGGTCGAACCGTGGCGTGAGGGAGTTCGCGACGACATCGTCGTCTGAGTCGTTCGACGATGGAAGGGAATCCATCTTCAATCCAGGTGTGGAGAATCCAGACCGGAACGCGTCGTCGTACCGGAGCGCGATCTCCCTGCCTTCACCGACCGTGCCGGGACACGTCTCCCGGACGTTTACACGCCCCAGTCCCACCGGAGGATGCGATGTCTCGAACCTCGACCGATGAACACCAGGCCCGCCCGCTCGCATCAGACGATGCGGCCACGGATCGAATCGGTCGCGAAGTGGCTCGAAAGGTCGGTCCTCGACGTTGGGACATGTGGTTCGACAGTGCGACGCGGTTCGTGGTCGACGGGGGAACGCTTCGGGTGGAGGCGGACAGCCGATTCGTGGCCGACTGGATCGAGAAGCACTTTCGCGAAACGATCCAGACGGCGGCCCGGGCGGAACTCGGGGAGCACGCGGTCATCTCGATGCGGGTCCAGACCCGTCCTGGACAGGATGCGGGCGCGCGAACCGCGGTGGCCCCGGCCCCGCCACCGAGCGAACGAAAGCCCCGTTCAAGCCGAAGTCGTGACCGCGGCCCCAAGCTCAGCGGCTTCGAAGTCGGCGACTCCAATCGTCTCGCCTACGACGCGGCGAATCGCGTGGCCGAGGATCTGGAGGGTGCCGCGTCGATCCTGTTCGTCCACGGCGACTGCGGAATCGGCAAGACGCATCTGCTCCGCGGCATCTGCGACCGAAGGAAGCAGATGGATCGCCAGGCCAAGGTGCGCTACCTGACCGGCGAGCAGTTCACCAACGAGTACATCCACGCGGTTCGGAATCGAGAGCTCGAACGTTTCCGCAAGGACATCCGCCGGCTCGATCTCCTGGCGATCGACGACGTCCAGTTCCTCTCGAACAAGAGCTCCACCCAGAGTGAATTCCTGCACACGGTGGAGCAACTCACGATGGCCGGAGCCACCATCGTGGTTGCGAGCGACGAGCACCCTCGCGCGGTGAATCGATTCAGCAGCCCGCTCACCAGCCGTTTCCTGAGCGGCATGGTTGTTCGCATCGACCGCCCCGATCGGGAACTTCGAGTCCGACTGGTCCGCCAACTGGCCGCATCGCGGGCACTGTTGCTGAGCGACGCGGCCATGGACACGCTCGCGTCCCGCTGCGTCGGTTCGGTTCGAGAACTGCTGGGGGGTATCGCCCGTCTGGACGCGATCGCTCGGATCGACGGCACCCCCGGCATGGAGGAGCTCGGTTCGATCGCGGTGCAGCGTGCGCTCGGCGACGAGTCGACCTCGAGCGGCGGTCGTCCGATCAGGGTCTCGCAGATCATCGAAGCGGTCTGCGGCGCGGTCCGAGTCGATCGCGACGACCTGCTCTCCAACGGGCGACACCGCAGGGTGGTGCTGGCACGAGGCCTCTGCGCATACCTCGCGCGGGAGATGACCAACGCATGCTTCCCGGAGATCGCCTCGGCTCTGGGCCGCACGACCCATTCCACCGTCCACACCGCGGATCGTAGGATCCGTCGACAGCTCGAAGGTGACGAGATCGTGGTGACCGGCGAGGGCGAATCGGTCCGACTGCGGGATCTCGTCGATGAGATTCGTCGAAGCCTCCGTCGCGGTTGAGACGCCCCCCGTACACTGTCCCCATGCGTCGAACCCTTGTCATCCTCATGGCGGTGATCCTGGCCGGCGTGGTGACGAATCCGAGCCTGGCCCAGGGTACGGACCCCTACACCGACCTCGATCCGATCGAAACAAGCACCACGATTCTCCGGCGCAGTCTGGGTCCTGGCGGCCCCTCCACGCTTCTGGAGGCCCTGGACGATCGAAACGTCCCGGAGATCGAGACGCTTCTTGCCCTGCAGCTCGAACATCCGAGCCCCCTGATGCGGACCACTGCGGCGACCCGACTCGTCGGCCGCGGCCGGCCACCGCGGGAGATCGCCGACTCGCTTCGAACCACCGACGAGCGGAGTGCGCTTGTGGTCGCGATGCTCGCGTCGGGCACCCTGACCCCGGAGGTCGCATCCACACTGCTCGAAAACATCGATCTGAGCGAGTTCGTCCAGGTGGTCCTCCTTCTCAAGGCACGCCCGGACGATCTCGAGCCGCGGCTTCGTGCGATCGAAGAGGACGAGAATCTCGCCCCCGTCGCCCGAGGGCTCGCCGCAGCGGGCCTCGCCGAGCTTGGAGACATGAGGATCGAGAAGTGGCTCACCGGACTGGATGCACCGTCGGACGCTGCTCGGGACCGAACGATCTTCGATGTCATTGTGGCACTCGATGCGTTGAAACTCACGGCGGCACTCCGTGAATTCGATCGCCTCCTCTGCGCTCGGGGCGCGGACGATGCATTGAGGGCCGCCACGGTGATCAGCCTCTTCAAGGTCGCTCCGAACGCGGGGATGGACGCGTGGCAACGACTCGCGGATGCGACGACACCCTCGGGACTCGTTCCCGTCGGCTTCCTCCTGATCAACGCCGAACAACCCTGCAGCCAAGCCTTCCTCGACCGGCTGACGTCGACCGATCGAATGCAAGTGGGGATCCGCTCGCTTCTCGAGGCCCCTCCGGAAGAGCGGAACGCCGCCGCACGCCCCCTGGTGGAACTCGGCCATCCGGCGACGCTTCGCTGGATCGGCGAATGCGATCCGGCATCGCTGCCGACCCGTACGATCGAGTCGGTCCTGTCGATCAGCGCCGAACGACCGACCGCCCCTCGAATCCAGGCCGCGATCGACATGGCCGCGGTTCTGGCGGATCGCGATCGCGAGCGATACGCGGCGCTGCTGCAGAAGGCTCGGGAGAGTCCGCTCCTCACGGAGATACTCTTGCGAGGCGTGATCTCCACCTCGACGGAGGGCACCGGGGAGGTCGCGAGGCCGTTCCTCGACGATCCGGACCGCAGCCTGCGGGCGATCGCCCTGGTCGCGGTCGCCTTGCGGGGAACGCCGAGCGAGGAGGATTGGAAGCGGCTTGCCAAACTCGCAGCCGGAGGGGGCGGTCTCCCATCCGATCTTCGTCCGATCGCAGCCTGGTATCACCTCTCGGCGGAGGATGCTCTGGCAACGCAACTGCCGATCATCACAGCGCCCTAGGCCCCACGATCGACGTCGGACCCGATATCCTCGCGTCACGGATCCCTTTCATGGACCAGCTTCCGATCAACTCGCCCGACATCCGGACGTTCGAACGAGACAACCTCCTGCGAGCCCTCGATGGTCTCGTCGCCGGCGATCGATCGGTGGTGGAGCGCCTGGAGGAGGTCGCCGCAAGCGCCCTCAATCGCCCCCACGCGGTCTCCGCGACCTCGGCGGGCATCGGCATCGAGGCGGCGATGCGTGCCTTGGAGCTCGAACCGGGCGACGAGGTCATCTGCCCCGCCTACGCGCCGATCCGATTGGTGAACGGGATCGTCCGAAGCGGTGCCACGCCACGCTTCGTCGATGTCCAGCCCCGAAGTGGCGGGGTCGACACCGATCGCCTGGAATCGGTCGTCTCCGATCAGACCAGAGCGATCGCGGTGGCCCCTACCTGGTTCGATCCGTCGATCCTCGAAGCGACCGCGTCCTTTTCGCGGAAGTACGAACTCCCACTGATCGAAGATGCCGTCGACAGCGTTGGATCGACCTTCGGGAGCGACGGCGCCGGACGCTTCGGCGTCATCTCGGTGATCGGCTTCGGAATCGCCAGCCCCGCGTTCGCGGCGGGGGGCGGTCTCGTCCTCACCAACAAGCGATCGATCGCGGAACGATGTCGAATCCTTCTCCGCGAGGGACGTACCTCGTCGGACGAACTCGGTGACTTCGGGCAGCAGGGTTGGCTCGTCCAACCGGGCGGCATCGACGGAAGGCTGGATCCCCTTCGCGCGGCGGTGGCGATCGGCGTCATCGAACGGCTTGAAGACGCGGTCGCCCGGCGACAGGCGATCGCGGACGCGTACGTCGCCCGACTCGGCGGCGAATCCGAACTCTCGATTCCCGCGCCAGATTCGGCCGCGCGGCCCAGCTGGCCCGCGTTTCCGGTCAGGCTGGACGAGCGATACGTCTCCGAGGACCGCGATGCGATCCTCGCCGGTCTTCGTCGACACGACATCGTGGCCAGCCGAGGGTGGGGATTCGGTCCCCGCCTGACCGGTCAGGCGATGGTCGGCTATCCGGAGGACGAATGGCCGATCGCCGCACGACTCGCCGCCCGAACGATCCATCTCCCTTGCCATCCGGTGATGGAACCGCGCGACGTGGATCTGGTGTGCCAGACGCTCCTGCTCATGATGCAGCAGAACACCTTCACCCGCGGGGACTGATTTCCGTCCGCCCGAGTCCGCTGGTCAGCCCCTCACGCACCGAAGAGGAGGAGGTTTTACTCCCACTCGATGGTGGCGGGCGGCTTGGAACTGATGTCGTAGACGACGCGGTTCACCCCGGCGACCTCGTTGATGATGCGGTTCGAGATCGAGGCGAGGACGCCGTAGGGCAACCTGGCCCAGTCGGCCGTCATGAAGTCCTGCGTCTCCACCGCCCGGATGGCGACCACGTTGTCGTAGGTGCGGCCATCCCCCATCACGCCCACCGATCGGACCGGCAGCAGTACCGCGAAGACCTGATTCGTGGACCGATAGAGCTCGTTCGCCACGATTTCCTCGAGCAGGATCTCGTCGCATTCCCGGAGGAGATCGAGTTTCTCCTGCGTCAGATCGCCGAGGACGCGCACGGCCAGGCCGGGACCGGGGAAGGGGTGTCTCCACACGATGGCCGGAGGGAGTCCCAGGACTTCGCCCAAGGTTCGGACCTCGTCCTTGAAGAGGTCGCGAAGCGGTTCGACCAGCTCGAACCCCAACTCCTCGGGGAGCCCGCCCACGTTGTGATGGAGCTT
This sequence comes from Phycisphaerae bacterium, assembly GCA_002862325.1. Taxonomy (GTDB): domain Bacteria; phylum Planctomycetota; class Phycisphaerae; order Phycisphaerales; family SM1A02. Next base: position 690 of record PKCT01000012.1, on the reverse strand, counting down.
GATGTTCGCCGCGGTACCCGCCAGCGACTGTCCGCTCTCGATGACGTCGGGGTAGAGCGTCCCCTGGGCGAGGTAGCGAACATTCGCGCCGCCGCCCGCCTCCGTCTCGACGTCGCGTGCGGCGGCGCGGAAGACATCGATGAATCGATGCCCGATGAGACGCCGTTTCTCCTGCGGATCGTCGACACCGCGCAGGTCCTCGAGGAACGCCTTCTCGGCGTCGACGACCCGGAGATCGATGTCGAAGTGGTCGCGGAAGGTGGATTCCACCAGGGCCCGCTCATTCTTCCGAAGCAGGCCGTTGTCCACGAAGATGCAGGTCAGACGGTCGCCGACGGCCCGTTGGAGCAACGCCGCCACCACACTGCTGTCGACCCCCCCACTGAGTCCGCAGATGACCCGGTCCCCGCCGATCTGATCTCGGACCCGGGCGCACTCCGCGTCGAGGAACTCGCTCATCCTCCAGGTCCCGCTGCAGCCGCAGATGCCGTAGAGGAAGTTCCGGAGCATGTCGATGCCGTGCGGCGTGTGGGTGACCTCGGGGTGGAACTGGACGCCCCAGAACGGTCGCTCGAGATGTCGAACCGCGGCGAAGGGACAGGTCTCGGTGGAGGCCACCGCATGGAAGCGGTCGCCGAGTCCGCTGACCTGGTCGCCGTGGCTCATCCAGACCGAGGTCCGGGTCGGAAT
>PKCT01000284.1 GCA_002862325.1 Phycisphaerae bacterium | reverse complement strand
ACGTGCTCATCCCGCCGCAGAAGGACAGCAACGAGCCGGCGAGCGATCGCGACCTGCTCGTCGACGGCGTCGTCTTCGACGCCGATCCGGCCGTCGATCCCTCGGAGCGGATCCACTTCCAGATGCTGGGGGGCGAAGCGCTGCGAGGCGAGATTCCGATCCTCAATCCCGAGGACGCGGTGCTGCTCGCGATGATCCCCGATCGGATCCGGATCGAGACCGCGACGATCTCGGGCCGTCTCTACTACGACGAACAGGCGGCCGGATACCGACCGATCACCGCCGAAAACGTCTGGGACGCCGTCGGCGACTATCGCAACGACGTCCTCAACCGCACGAACGCCCAGATCAGACAGTCCATAGGCCTCTGCTTCGCCGGGGCGCTGCTGCCGAGCGACGCGATCACGGTGCCGGGCGTCTCGGGTGGACGGCTGGCGTCCGCCACCGGGGCCGCCATGTCGATCCCCAGCTGCCTCTTCATCAACGAGCCTCCGCTCCCGCCGGACTTCTTCGACGACTTCGACTTCTACGACTGCTGGGACGCGAATCCTCCCGTCGCCTCGAACGTCCCGCCGTTCGATCACGGCCCGGGGAGGGTCGAGTGCCGGGGGGATGTCGACGGAGACGGCACGGTCGACGCCTTCGATCTCGGACTTCTGATCGCCGCCTGGGGAGAGCCGACCATCGAGGCGGATCTCGATGGTGACGGGGTCGTCGGCGCGGGCGATCTCGGGCTGCTGATCGCCGCGTGGGGTACCTGCGTCTGAGTCTCGAGCCGATCCCGGACCGACGGGACCGCGGTTCCTAGGGGCAGCTTCCCCAGGCGTTCAGCATGAGACCGAGATCGGCACCGTCGGTCGTCTCGTCGCCGTTCAGATCAAAGTCCGCCGAACCCCAACCGGCGAACATCAGACCCAGGTCCCCACCGTCGATTCGGTCGTCCTGGTTGAAGTCGCCGACACACGATTCCTCGTCGCTCGGCCAGGTCGACAGGAAGTCGCCGATGAAGTCCTCCTGGGTCGAGTTCAGGCCGTGGAACTCGAACCCGCGGAGGTGGATGACGTCGCCGCCCGGGTACTCGTACTTGAACACGTCGCTGGTGCCGATCTCGACGCCGTCGCCGAGGATCGGATCGCCGTCGTAGCCCTTCGCGCGGGCCACTCGAAAGGCGGATAGCCGCGCCTCGAGGTAACCGATCTCGCTGGTGGGGGAGAAGCCGCCCGCGTACGGGATCACCGGATCGTTCTCGTTGCAGATGTTCAGGTAGCGCCGGCTGGTCGGAGGCACGATGGGCTGGTCGTACCCGCAGAAGTTCGCCGTCTCGTCCGGATCGCCGCTCGGCCCGTGATAGCCGCCGTCGCGATGCTGGATGTCGGCCAGCTGGCTCACCGTGGTCACGACCGCGTCGATCCCGGGGTTGTCGTTCTCGATGTAGACGCGATGCGCGAGGGCGGCGCCGTTGGAGTAGCCCAGGATCCGGATCGCGTTCGGATTGACGTTGTCGAAGTCCTGGATGATCTCGATCAGTTCACGCACCATGTCGGTGTCCGGCGCCTCGCTGGGCTCGCGGCAGATGTTCCAGCCGAGGAGGTAGCCCGTCGGCGCGACCAGGGCGTGGTCGGGCAGCACGCTGCGGAATCCGCCGAGGAGGCTGGTCCCCGGGGTGTCCGCGCCGTGCAGCAGCACGCAGACCGGAAACCCTCCATCAGGCATCCGCTTGGGTGGAGGCACCGAGATGTCCATGGGCCAGGTCCAGCCGGCCGGCTCCTGGCTCCAGGATCGGGTGATCTCGATCTGGGTGGCGTTCGTCAGGTCCTCGGCCTGGGCGGACGAGCCGAGAAGGACGCAGAACAGCAGCGGGCGGATGATCTTTCTCATACCCCGACTATAGGGGCCGCGACCGGCGATTCAACGTCGATCCGGCGGAGAGTCGCCCGGGCGTCCGAAATCCGGCTTCCCCGCACTCAACGGGATGCGGTCGAGGCGCAGTAGCACGACCCGGGCGGCATGACGTCGGCGCTTTTCCACGCCCGGCGGAACGCCTGGTCGATGCGGGCCGCCTCCTCCATCCGCCCCTGGCCCCGCAGCGATTCCCGAAGCCCGAGCAGCGCCCATCCGTTCGCGGGGTAGACCTCGAGGTCGCGGAGATAGACCGATTCGGCGTCCTTGAATCGACCGTCGGTCACGAGCAGCGCGCCGTAGGCGTGTCTGGCCGGCATCATCCAGGGCGCCGGTTCGGCGTAGACGATCCGTTCCTCGGCGACGCACGCCTGTTCGAGGAGTTCGAGCCCGCGCTCGCGGTTCCCGGCCTTGAATTCGATCTCACCCTCGAGCACCAGTCGTCCGATCGGCATGATCTCGGCCGCCGGCTGATTGCCGAGGAAGCGTTCGAGTCCCTCGAGACCCGTGACCGCCTCGTCGAAGGCGACGAGCTCCGCGCGGGCTTCCTCGATGCGGCCGGTATTGGCGTAGGCGACGCCTCGAGCGTAGTGACGCAGGCAGTGGTTCACCTGGGCCCACTCCGGATCGGCCGGTTCTTCGAGGATGTCGTCCCACATGCCGAAGCGGACGAGTGCGTGCCATTTGCAGGCCGCGATGCCGTCGGTCGCCATCGCGAGCGCCTCCATGAGCGGCGGAGGCACCTCGGTCCAGATCGCCCGGGCGGAGGCGATTGCCTCACGGCGGCGGCCCTGGAAGGTCGCTGCCCAGGTGAGGAAGTGCCGGTTGTGCGACATGTAGATGCGATACTCGCCCGCGTTCGGATCGCCCTCGAACCACTGGTCGTCCAGCGCCGCAGCGCGACGGTTGCAGTCGGCCGCGTCGTCGTAGCGGCCGGTCTGCATCCAGATGTGCGAGGGCATGTGCACGAGGTGGCCGGCGGCGGGGATGAGGGTGACGAGTCGATCGGCCGCCGGTTCGGCGAGCTGGGGCCAGGGCGACGACTCCATCGTGTGGATGTAGAGGTGATTCGCGGCGGGGTGGTCCGGGTGTCGGCGCATGACGTCCTCGAGGATCGCTCGGAACTCGGGCGTCCTCCCGACGGGATCCCCCTCCAGCGTCCAGTAGTCCCAGGGTTGGAGGCAGAGCATCGCCTCCGCCAGCCACGTCTGGACATCGGGGTCGAAGGGATAGGCCTCGGCCACGGGTCGCATCGCGGCCAGGTACGCCTCGTTCTGTTCGGTGAGGTCCTCGGGCATGGGGAACCGATAGCGATGGACGAGCGCTTCGATCAACGCCCGGTTCGCGCCGGCCTCGCGGTTCCGGAGTTCGTACGCCCGCTGCGCCGCCGCGTGCGACCACTGGTCCTTCGGGGGCACGATCAGATCGTTGTTCTGATTCGGTCCCGAGGCGTAGCCGATGCCCCACCAGGCCATGGCGAACTCGGGATCGTGCCGAGTCGCCTCCAGGAAGGATGCGATCGCGCCGTCGAAGTTGTACCCGTTCATGAGGGCCATGCCCTGGTCGAACCACCGACGAGCCTCCTCCGAATCGGTCGTCGCCGGTCTTCGATGGTCGCCCAATCGGTCGAGAATCATCGGTGGCTTCAGGAGCGTGTCGGTCGGCGGGAGTTCCGGTGGCGGTGCATCCTGGGCCACGGCGTGGGATGTGAGTGCGATCAGGACAGAGAGGAGCGGTGGAAGGTGCACGATCGATCTCCGGACTCGGGTCGGAATGAAGGTGCGCCACCATATCACGCATGGAGTCTGGTCCCTATCCTGTGACGAACACCCCTGTCACGCATCATGCCAACCGTGAGACCGCCCATGACCGATGTGAACGACCCCATCTTCGAACACGAACGGCTGGACATGGCGCCGGATCATCCCTTCGAACCGGAACTCGTCGTGCCGATCGTGGTGGGCGCCCACCCGCGAGCGGAGATCTCCGATCGGCCGTGGGCGAGTCGGTTGGCTCGTCGACTGCGCGGTGTCCTCCGCAGCCGCGGACATGATTTGCTCGGAGGCCCGCTTCCCCTGGTGATGACGGATGTCTGGTACCTCAACGACGACCAGCTGAGGACTCAGCCGACGCTGGCGGTGGGGGATCCCGCGGTCAATGCCGCATCCGCGATGCTGGCGACGAGACTTCCGTGCGCCTTCGCGATCGACGACGTCTGCCAGATTCTGCTCGATCCCGAGCTGCTCGAACCTCGAGGGGCGTTGTGGGGCGTCCACGACGAGGGGACGGCGGCCGCCATCGAACGCTTCGAGTCGAAGTGGATGGAGGAGTTCGTGGATGCGGTCGAACACGTCTGTGATGCATGATGCTTGCGAGCGTTCGGCACACCTGTTGAAGGAGGACGTCATGTCCGAATCGGAAGCCACCTCACACCCCGCGTTCCAGGCGATCCTCTCGCGCCGCACGGCCCATACTTTTCGTTCCGAACCGGTTCCCGAGGACTGCATGGTTCGTGGGTTGGACGCTGCGAACCACGCACCCTGCCACCGCTTGACCTTTCCGTGGCGATTTCTTCGGGTGGGGGCCCGCACCCGATCCGCGCTGGCGGAGGTCGCGGTCGCGATCAAGGCCGCGAAGCAGCCCCTGACGGGGGAGGATGTGCGGAAGGTCGCCGCGAAGATTCTCGATCCCCCCGAACTTTTGGTCGCCTGCCAGGTCCGCGTCGCGGATCCTTTCCAGTCCCGAGAGGACTACGCCGCCTGTTCGTGTGCCATCCAGAATCTCTGCATCTCGCTCGCCGGTGATGGGGTGGCATCCAAATGGTCCACGGGCGGGCTGACCAGGGACCCTCGGGCCTGGCGGATCCTCGGCGTGGATCCGGGGCTGCTCGACGTCGTGGGATTCGTCTGGGTTGGATACGCCGATGTGCCTGGACCCATCGCCCGTCCACCGCTCGATGCCGTGGTGGCCACGCTCCCCTGAGCGTCCGTCAGAGCGACGCGAGTCTCCGTGCCGTCTCCTCGCGTCGAAGCGCATCGATGAGTCCACGCATTCCCCCCTGCATGAGGGCGCCGAGATTCACGCTGTCGCCGATGCGATGATCGACCGCGACGTTCTCCTTCCATCGATAGGTACGGATCTTCTCCGCCCGATTTCCGGAGCCGATCATCGAATTTCGTTCGGCGGTGCGGGCGGCATCCTGTTGGGCCTTCTGTCGTTCGTACAGGCGGGCCCGCAGAAGCGCCCAGGCCTTCTCGCGATTCTGCGTCTGACTCTTCGTCTCCTGCATGCGCACCTCGATTCCGGTCGGTTCGTGGATGAGGTGCACGGCGGTCGAGACCTTGTTGACGTTCTGGCCGCCCGGCCCCTGCGCGGTCGTGATCGACTCCTTCACGTCCGACGGGTCGAGTTCGATCTCGACCTCCTCCGGTTCGGCGAGGATCGCCACCGTCGCGGTGGACGTGTGGATTCGACCCTGGGTCTCGGTCGCGGGAACCCGCTTCACCTGGTGGGTGCCCGCTTCGAAGGCGAGGTCCGCCCACACGCCCTCGCCGCTCACCTGCGCGACCGCGTTCTTCACCCCGCCCGCGTCCCCGGGCGACAGGTCCAGGAGGTCGAATCGCCACCGCATCGATTCGGCGAAACGTTGGTACATCTCCAGGAGATCGCCCGCCCAGAGGCCGGCTTCGTCTCCTCCGACTCCCGCCCGGATTTCGAGCATGACCGATCCGATGGCGTCGTCGTCCGCATTGACCAGACGCGACTGGACCGAGTCCGTGAGCCGGGCCATCCGCTTCTCGAGTTTCGGCAGCTCCTCGCGGGCCAGCGCGACGAGATCGGCATCCTCGCCCGCATCGATCAGCGCCTCGTACTCGTTCCGTTCGGCGAGCATTTGGTCGAATTCGACCAGCCCTTCGACCAGGGGGGAGAGCGCCTTGCGACGCGCGGAGAGTCTCGAGATCGCTCGATGGTCGGCGAGCACCTCGGGCGTCGACAGTTCGGCCTCGATCGCATCGAACTGGTCTCGAAGCTCCTCGAGTTTCCGTCGGAGGTTGTCGGGGAGATCGCGACTCATGCAACGCGGCACCGTGGCCTGGTTTGAAGGGTCTGGATGCAGCGAGGCCCGCGTGCACGAAATGCGGCGCGGGCCTCGACGTTCGTAGGGAGCGCCGCGACTGGCGATCGCGTCGTCTCCGGAAGAGGGCTACTTCTTCTTTTTCTTGTCGAAGTAGTTGCCGGCGAACTTCCGCTGGAACTTCTCGACGCGACCGGCGGTGTCGACGAAGGCGCTCTTGCCGGTGTAGAAGGGGTGGGAGCCGGACCACACCTCGACGTGCATCTCGGGAACGGTCGCCCCGACCGTCATGACCACTTCGCCTCGGAAGTAGACCTTGCATTCGGGGTGGTATTCAGGATGGATGTCGGCCTTCACGGCGTCGCTCCGCTTCAAGGAGGTTGCTGGGTGGATCGGGTGTCGAATCAGGATCCGGTCGAATCGGAGAGTGTAGCGGATTCCAAGCTGGGGGCAAGAACCCGACTGGTTGCCTTGCATCCGGTCCGATCGTCGAAATGCCCCGATCGTCCGCTGGAAACGGGTTTCTCGGCCCTGTGAGGGGCGATTTACCTTCGCGGTCGACTTGACGCCGTCGGATGGGCGGGTAGGCTACCCCGTCCATTCCTCCGTAGCTCAATGGTAGAGCGAGCGGCTGTTAACCGCTAGGTTGCTGGTTCGAGTCCAGCCGGGGGAGTTCTCAACCAAGAGCCCCGCATGCACCGCTCGGTGCCGGCGGGGCTCTTGGTGCTTTCGAGGGCTTGGCTCCGTGACGCGTTGGGAGGTCTCAGGTGGGCATCCTCACCCGGGCCTGATCCGGTGCCTTCCCGGTGAATCGGCCCTGCCTCCGAATCTATGTGACGCCAAATTCCAAATTGGATTGGCCGTTTTCAGGCCTGGGGCTACCTTTTTGAGTCTTCAGGCTGAAGTTTCCGGGCTCGGCGTCGAGCCTCAGACCTGTTTGTTCGGTGCCCAAGAGTTGATTCAAGGAGGCCATATGCGCTGTCACGTTCCCCTGACGGCTCTGGTCGTCGCCGGTTCGATCACCGGTGGTGCCTTTGCGGAAATCGTGTACGACGAATCCTTCGACGGAGATCTTTCGGACAACTATCTTGCGCCGACCTCGATCAACGTCTCCGAGGGTTTCAACACTTTCGTCTTCACCACGGATCGTGATGGAGACGATCGGGACATCTTCACGTTCGAAGTCGCCGACGGCTACCAGCTGAGCGGTGTCATCCTCGATCTCTTCGATACCAACGCCGACGACCCCAGCAACCTCGGCTTCATCGGATTCTCCGGCGGATCCGTCCTGGGAATAGATCCAGACATTCCCAATCCCGCCGGTCTGCTCGGATACGCGTTGGTGTTCGAGAACGATTCGGGATCCGACATCTTCGATGTCATGGCCAACGGCGGCGGTGCCCAGGGCTACGACGGACCGCTCGGTGCGGGGCCGTACACCTTCTGGGCGCAGGAGACCAGCCCGACGAGCGACGACTGGCGAGTCACCCTCGTGGTCACACCGGTGCCTGGTCCTGGGGCCCTGGCGCTCGCGGCTCTCGCTGGCGTCATGCCGCGTCGCAGGCGCTAGAACGACACCGATCCGCAGGCGCGGATCGGTGCCGACACGACGGATTCTCGGGGACGCGTCTCGTCACGCGTCCCCGTCTCCGTTGGTGGGGCATCCACCTCAATCGAGGTTGTCGGCAAATAAATGCCGTGTCCATTGCATCCAGGGGCGGGTCTGGTACGATCATTCTTGCGGACACCGGGCGGTTCTGGTGTCCTTTCAGGGAAAAGGGCCGATCGGCGGAGCCGTTCAGGCCAGGAAAAGGAAAAGGGAACATGACATCCAAGATGCTGTTGGCGGCCTTCACGGCCGGGGCTGTCACCTCTGCGGCGACCGCGGAGCTGGTGGGCGTGGTTGGTGGACAAACGAACGTCCTCCTCGATTTCGCGACGATTCAAAGCGCGACCGGATTGGAATTCGCCGGCGTGAGCGACGGCGTAATCACGCCGGGAAACCTCGGAGCGGATTCGGTCGCGTTCGCGATCACGTCGCCGGCGAGTGCGAGCGCACCGACCACTTTCAACTACGACTCCAGTGATTTCTTCGGGACCTTCGGGGGTACGATCGAGCATCGCGGCTCGATCTCGTTCACCGGATCCGCGGATGTGACGCTCGGGAACTTCACGATCGACTACCTCAGCGGGCTCGATACGTTCCAGGTCGTCACCAATCTCGGTTTTGCTGGTTTGAGCCTGTTCGATGTGGACATCACCGACGCCAGTCCTCTCGAGTCAACCTTCGACGTCAGAGGCGATCTGCTCATTTCGAACGCATTCGCCATCGCACTGATTGACCTCGGACTCGCGAGCACCGATCTCACCGGCGCCGACGTCGGTGACGCCTTCATCCAGGGATTCAACCAGCCGGTCCCCGCGCCCGGGGCGTTGGCGGTTCTGGCGTGCACGGGTCTCGTCGCCCGTCGTCGCCGAGGCTGAAGTCTCCCCCAATCGACCGCAATACATGACGTCCCCCGAGCTCTTTTGAGACTCGGGGGACGTTCATTGCTCGCGTCCTCTTCAGGGTGTATGAAGCCGGACGTCCGTCAATTGGACGGAAAACCGCTCGTCCGCCCCGAGTCGGCCGATCAGGGTGCCCGCGAATCGGTCGGGGACGCGAGGTTCGGCGTCGGATGAAAACGTCGAGGTGACGATGGCACTCCGAATCATGCGGTCGTCGTCTGCAAAATCAGTGATCAGAACACGGGTCGGCAGGTGACGCTGTTCATGGTCCAACGACCAGTCCAGGACGTCTATGCGTCGCCTACCGGATTCGATCGGGTAGCTCGTCGATACGATCCTCCGATCCGCAATGCGGACGATCGCATCGTTCTGAGGCAGGGCGATCACGAGGTCCGGTGCCGCTTCGCGGCCGTCACCGAGTACCGCGTCACCGGGAACCATCGTGCCGGTACCACGGAAGCCTTCGAGCATTTCAATGCCTTCTCGCACGGATGTCGGTGTCGAGTCGGGCACCGATATTCTCATCCCGTCGGTCGAGGAGACCATGGTGCCTCGCACATCACGACCACCGACCCGACCTTGGATCCGCCCGCGCCAGTTCACTGGGAGCGTGGCGGCAACTGCGGAGCAGGACGTCGCGTCCGCGAGGATCGCGCTGGCGAGCGGATCTCCCATGGTCTCGCTCTTGGGATCCCGGGCGTGGACGGTCAGTGTGGTGTAGTAGCGGACCTGATCGAACGGCTCGCCTTCGTGCGCTCCGTCTCGGCTTTCCGAGACCATCGCTCGGATTGCGAACAGCGGCGTGCGTGGTCTGGAGATCTCCACGCGCCCCGAGGAATCCGTCTTCAGGGTCTGGGTTCCGGTTGGTCCGTCGGGGACCACGATTTCCGCTCCGGGAGCGGGAACCCCCTGGTGAAGCACGGTGAGCCCGAGTCGGTCGTCTATCGGATCGGCGAGAATCTCCGCGACAAGTCCACTGGCGGTCGACGCTCGTTCGAGGCTGTCGACTCCTTTGGCTTCGTACTCCAGCAGGAATGCTTCGCCTCGACGCATCAGTCCGTAGGTGAACGCCGCGCAGGCGACGCCATGATTCGGAGCGGCGGTGACGATCGCATACGGCGTTCGGTTCGTTTCGAGCAGGGGTGCTTCGGGAGACCAGGCCTTGACACCCGAGATGATCGACACCATTCGGGGATCTGCGCTGAAGTCCCAGCAGCTTTCGGCGAAGTGGATTTCGGTCCGAGGTCGGTGATCACCGAGGACGTGAACGAACAGGAAGTGAGCATGGCTCAGTTCGGTGATGGCTCCGACGGTGAGGACGAGGATCGCGATTCGGGTCATGGGCTGCTCCGGCGGACGCATCAGGGTCGGTGCACGACCATCGAGGTATCCGGGGTGTGGAGAGGGGTTCGACGACCTCCGTGGTCAGGTCGTTTGACTCGTCGGGGCTGCTTGGAGCATCGTCTGTTTCAGATTCTCCGCCCACGCCAGGACTCTGGACTCGGTCAGGTCCGGTTGCATGTCCTCGTCCACGGCGAGTCCGCAGAAGGCCCCGTCAACGAGGGCCTTGGATTCGTCGAAGTCGTGGTCTTCGATCGGTGTGAATCCGAATCCACCCGTTGCGCCTCGTTCGATGAGCTTTCGATAGAGGATGCCCATGGCGTCGAGATAGGTGTCCGGGTAGTTGCCTTGATCCCCGAGTGCAAACATGGCGATCTTCACATCGAGTTCGATGGAACCCAACGCGTCGTAGATGTCGCTCCATCCGTATTCGAGTTCACCGACGTCCCAAGTCGGAATACCCAGAATCAACCAGTCCCAGTTGTTCAGATCTTCCGGTTCGATCTTGAAGACGTTGAGGCACTCCATTTCGAACTCCGGACGCAGCGCGTTCACAATGAGCTCGGCGACGTATTCGGTGTTCCCTGTACAGGTTCCGTAGATGAGGGCGGATTTCATAAGGCCTTTCGGTCTACACGTGGTGTCGGAGAGGGACAAGGGGGGCATATTATTGAGAATGAGTCTCAAATTCAATGGATGCGAGCGGTTGATTACCGTTGAATTCCAGATATTCCGGGTCATCACGGTTCCGAAGAGGGGATAGGGCCTCCTTGCGAATTGAGACTCGCGGGATGAGGATTCCGACATGCTTCGGTCACCAGTCTTTGAAATCCCCGTCGACGACCCCGAGACCGCTCGACTCGCCGCCCGCTTCGCCGATCGCCTGGAGGTGTGCCGGGATCTCGAGGCGGAAGGTCTGACGCCGACGAGCGAGTTCGTCTCGGAGATCGTGGCCGCGTCCCGTCGCGACGGTCGAGCACCCGAGATCGCGGTGGTCTTCCAGGAACTGCCACCACCGCCCGATCGGCGAGCGGTGACGCCCGAGGACTTCGGGGCGCGGCCGCAGGACCTGGAGCGACTCCAGATCCTGGCGCCGGAGTTCGCCGCAGCCGGTGCCCGATCCATCGTCCTGGGATTCGTCGACTCCACCGGGAACCCGGATGTCGCATCGGTCGGACGAGCGGTCGACATCGCGGCCGCGTCGGGGCTTCGGATCGCCTTTCACCGGGCGTTCGATCTCGCGCCCGATCCCGCCCAGGCGGCCCGAATGCTCGTCGAGCTCGGTGTGGAGCGGACGCTCGCGGCCGGAAGCATGGGCTACGACGCCACCATCTCTTCGATCGATTCTCGGGTCGAACGCCTCGCTCTGGCGGCCGAGGCGGCGTCGCAGGACGCCTTTTCCGTCGTGCCGTGTGGCGGGGTGCGTTCGAC
>PKCT01000183.1 GCA_002862325.1 Phycisphaerae bacterium | reverse complement strand
CTCCGAAGATCGTCACCTCGATCGATCCCATGACCATCGGAATCGCCTCTTCGATCGCGCTGGTGCCGAATCGGCTCGATCTCGCTCGACGCGAGCACGAGGTTCGTCTTCGATTTCGGAATCCCGGCTCCCGACGTCTCAACGGGCGGGTGGAGCTCCTGCCGCCGGACGGGTGGCGGTTCGATCCCTCCGTGCTCTCGTTAAGCGTGGGACCGCGCGAGCTGGTCGAACTTCCGCTGCGTCTGTGTTGGAGCGGCCCTCAGCCGGCCGAGGAGATCGCGATCTCCGGCACGATCGAACTGGAATCTCGCGATTCACTCGTGATTCCCATTCGGCTGCCGGTGACGCTCGAAAGCGACGCATTGCACGTCGAAGCCGACTGGGACGTCGTCCGGAAGGGCTCGTCGTCCTTCCTCAGGGTGCGGACGACGATTCGCAACATCGGTGATCGCACCATGGATCTCAACGTCGCAGTGTCCGCGCCGGGAATCCTTCGAGAGCAGCGAACCGTCAGCGGACTTCGCAACGGCGAGGAGGTGGTGCGGACGCTTCGGCTCCTCGGTGATCTCGAGACGCTCGGTGGACGCACGGTCCGGATCGAGGTGCGGGAGCGGGGCGGTCCCGAGAGCATCGTCTACGGCATGACGATTCCCGGAGCCGATGTTCCCGTCGCCGTATCGGCGCCTCTGGACCGATGATGCGCAGACGTCGAAGAGCATCCGACCGATCATCGGAACAGATTGCGTCCGCTCGGGACGCGACCCGCGATGGACATCGCGGTGATCGACCGTATGCGCCACCCCTCCGAGGGATCGTCGATCCACTCAATCACCCATCGGGAGGGGGCGTAGCCGTAGCTCGATGCGGTGCGGGTGAGGCAGGACAGTTCCACGTAGACGTTGCGATCGTCGACGGACGCCGACTCCAGCGCGGTGATCGAGTTCTCCTCGATCCGTTGACTGCGTCGCAGGGCGTCGAGACCGCGGGTCAGATCCGCGAATGGGTACCCCGGCGAAGAGACGCGTCCCACGTGCAGGGTGGCGTCCGAGGTCAATCGATCGATCATGGCGTCGACGTCTCCATCGACCGCTTCGGCGACCAGCGCCCGCGTCTGGGCTCTCGCCGCCTCGGCGGGCGTCTCGATCAGGACGCCCACGACGGCGACGATTCCCGCCAGGATCGCCGTCGAGACGGCGATCGGGACGATTCTGGCATCGTCGCGACGACTCGCGACCACGAACAGCACCAGGGCGACGAGTCCGAGCAGTGCGACCAGCGGCCAGGGACCATCGAGGATCCATCGTTCGATGAGGCCGGCATGTGCGTCGTCTGGCATCGTGGTGGATGGGTCCGGAACAGGGGACGGGTGACACGTCGATCGTCGATCTCGCCCGATCGTCTCAGAGGGAGGAGGCGTGATCTTGTCTGATCCTACGTTCATTGATTCGATCTGGCGAACCGATCCGTCCGTCGACCGGCTCGAGTCGAATCTCGCGACGGTGGCGGTCTACGATTCGGCGCTCGCCAGGCGAATCGGTGACGCGCCGGATCTCGATCTGCCCCTTTCGCGGACCGAGGACGGTGGCCTGACCGCGACCTGGGCGGGCAGACGGCTCGCGAGTGCGCGGGCGCCGAGGATCGAGGCGGATCGACTGGTCGGGACGATTGATCCGGAATCCACCGCGGCGGTCGCCGTCGTCGGATTCGGACTGGGGTTGCACGTCGGCCTCCTGGCCCGGCGCTTCCGAGACACCGGTGTACTTCTCGTGTACGAAGATGACCTCTCGTTGCTGCGGGCGGTCCTTGCGCGAATCGATCCGAGCTTCTGGTCGGTCGGCGCGACCATTCGCCTGACCGATCGGTTCGACCCGCCTCACCTTGCCAGGTTGGTGACGGGCTTCGAGGCGTTCCTGATGATCGGGACCACCATGCTCGAGCATCCTCCCAGTCGCGCCCGCCTCGGTGATGCCGCTCGTGCATGTTCCCGATCCTTGCGCGAGCTGGCCGCGAACACGCGAATGACCATGAATACGACCCTCCTGCGGTGCCTGAGCACGCTGGAGAACCAGCTCGGCAACGTCGAGGAGTACGCGCTCGGGTCGGGCGTCGGCGACCTTCGGGGCGTCGCGGCCGGTCGGCTCGGCGTGGTGGTGAGTGCCGGACCGAGTCTGCAGCGCAACATCGGTCGGCTGACGGCCCCCGGGGTTCGCGACAGGTGTCTCGTCGTCGCGACTCAGACGACGCTCAAGCCGCTGCTCGCCCGTGGCGTCGCGCCCCACTTCGTGGTGGCCCTGGACTACCACCCGATCTCTCAGCGTTTCTACGAGGGCATCGATCCCGCGCTGCTGGCCAACACCGAACTGGTGATCGATTCCAAGGTGAATCCGCTCGTACCGGCGGTCTTCCCCGGTCGCATCCGAGTCATCCCATCCGCGCCGCTCAACCGCATCCTCGGTCGAGCGCATGATGCGCATCCGCTGCCGTCCGTCGGCACCGTCGCCCATCTCGCCTATTGCTTCGCCCGCCATCTGGGATGCGATCCGGTCGCCTTCATCGGGCAGGACCTCGGTTTCACCGATGGCCTCTACTACGCGCCGGGAAACGCCATCCACGAGGTCTGGACCCCCGAGTTCAACGACTTCAACACCATCGAGACCATGGAGTGGGAGCGAATCGCCAGACATCGGTCGCTCTTGTCGACGAGGAAGGACGTGCACGGCAGGAGGATCTTCACCGACGGTCAGATGCTCACGTACCTCCAGAGCCTCGAGATCCAGTTCGAGTCGGATCGGAGCAAGGGACTGCGCATCGTCGACGCGACGGAAGGAGGCCTCGCCAAGCGGTTCACCGAACCGGGGACGCTCGCCGACACGATCTCGGAATTCGCATCGGAGGGAGAAACCATCGAACTTCCCGTCGCGGCCGACGTCGATCGTGCCGACGCCGGTCCCCTGGTCGACAGGCTCGCATCGCTCGCGGAGGAGACCGCGACGCTCGAACGAAGTTCATCCGGGGCCGCTCGGATCATCGAGGAGATGATCGACCACCAGCGCGACGCGGAGCGGATGCGCACCTGTTTTGAGAGGTTGGATGCGCTCCGTGCCAAGGTGTCCAGCCTCGAGGATGCGCCGCGACTCGCCGATTCGATCAATCAGATCGGCGCATTCCAGCGGCTCCGAGCCGATCGGCGGATTCGCCTGGCGGAAGGTCGCGACGAGTTCGAGGTCCAGCGTCTGGAGCTCGATCGTGATCTGGTGAACACTCGAGAGACCGCTCGGGCGGCCGGCGTGCTGCTTGGCATGCTCGAATCCACCCGGTCCCGCGTGGAAACGGGGGGTGATTGGACCACCATCGCGCCACCCGTGGAGGTGGAGGAGTCGTACGAGGCGTCGGATCCACGAGTGGTCGCCATCGTTCCCGTCGATCCTGATCGTGGTGGTATCGGCGTCGCACGCCGACTCGAAGCCACGTTCGGAGAGGTACCGGTCGTTCAGCGGACGCTCGAGCGCCTGGGAACGAGCGAGGAATTGCGCGAGATCGTGCTGCTGGTGCCCGATGCGCTCGATCTTGAACCATCGATCGATCGAACGCGGATCGGCCTGCCGGTCCGCATCGCGCGAATCGAGGGTCCGGTCTTTCCCCGGGAGCACGAAGCGGTGCGGCTGGCCAGGGCGATGCAGCCCACCTCGTGGCGGGGTGGACTTCAGGGTCTCACCATCCACGACGAGGTCTTCGCGCCGAAGGCCGCTCGGGGAGCGATCGCGGATCGCGGCATCACCGGCGCGGTGTTCGTCGGTCCGGACTGGCCGCTGGTCACCGTCCATGGAGAGACGGGGATCGACGCGCTCGTGAGACGACACCGGGTCGACGAGGATTCGGTCCTCTTCACGCAGGCGCCACCGGGCCTTGGGTCGGCTCTGATCCCGACCCGGATCATCGAGGCCGTCGCCGCGAGAACGGATCGGGGCGCATCGATCGGAGCCTGGCTGGGCTACCTTCCGAGCAGACCGGTCGGAGATCCCATCTCCGGGCCTCGCTGTCTCGTCCCCGAAGCCTCGGTACGGAACGGGCTCGGTCGATACACCTTCGACTCGCCACGGCAGATCGCCCGCATGCGTCACTGTTTCGAGGACGCCCTCGGTTTCCGTGAGCGCGAAGCCTCGCCATCGAGACTGGTGGCGTCGATGGAGCGACGCATTCTCGGAGGTCCGCTGCTCGGCCCCCAGTTCGTCCGGGTCGAACTCTGCACGGGCCGACGCGGGACACGGGTCGGTCTTCCCTTCGCGGGCGAGATCCAACGACCGCCGATGGATGTCGCCACCTTTCGGCGGATCATCGATGGACTCGGAGATTCGGGAGACACGGTCCTTGCCCTCGATGGACTGGGGGATCCCATGCTCCATCCGAAATTCGACGAGTTCGCCAGGTTGGCGATCGACGCGGGGATCCGCGCCGTCAGGATCCGAACCGATCTCGCGGTGGACCGGGCTCTGGTGGATCGCCTGATCGCGGCGCCGTTTGCGACGATCGAAGTCGATCTGGACGCGGAGAGCCGTCAGGTGTACGACCGTGTCCACGGCATCGACCTGTTCGATCAGGTGCGTGCGAATCTCGAACATGTGATCGAGTCGCGAAGAACGTTCGGCGGAGCCGATTCCGATCGGGATCGAGCGTACGGCCTCCCCTGGATCGTTCCGCGGATCGAGCGGCGCGAGGAGACCATCGACGAGATCCCGGAGTTCTTCGAGCGATGGCGCAGTCGTCTCGGAGTCGCCGTCATCGACGCCGCGGCCGGCTGGCCCGAGCACCTGGATCTCGGTTCGGACGGCCTTCTCACCACGCGTGCGCCTGACCGGTACGGGCGATTCCTTTCCGCGACCCGGCTGACCGTGCTCTCCGACGGTTCGATTCCGCTCGACGAGCGGGATCTGACGGGAAGCGAGATCGTCGGACGAGTCCAGGATCATCCTCTCCGGAGACTCTGGCGCATAGTCACCGATCGGCGCCAGGGCGATGAATACCGTGAGGCGCGGAACCGTCCGGTGATGCAGCTTTGAAACGGAGAGGCTACGTGAACGTCCCGGAGCAACAATTCGATCCGTCGGAGGTGGTCGCGGTCGTGGTGGGGCGTGCGGGAAGCAAGGGACTCCCGGGAAAGAACCTGCTCCCGATCGGTGGTCTTCCGATGATCGCCCACAGCATCGGACACGCTTTCGCCGCCCGTTCGGTTGGACGAGTGGTCTGTTCGACCGATGGTTCGGCGATCGCCGCCGCCGCGGCGGACGCCGGCGCAGAGGTCGTCCTGCGACCGTCCGAGCTCGCGACCGACGACGCGACCGTCGATTCGGCGGTACGTCATGCGGTGCGCGACCTGGAGATTTCCGCGACGAAGATCGTGATTCTCTACGGGAACATCCCCATCCGACCCGTCGATCTGATTGATCGAGCGGTGCAGGTACTGCAGGTCACCGGCGCCGACAGCGTGCAGAGCTACGCACCGGTTGGAAAGCACCATCCATTCTGGACGGTGCGACTCGGGGACGATGGCGACGTCTCCCCATGGGAGGCCAACGACGTCTATCGACGCCAGGAGCTTCCACCGGCGTTCATCCCCGACGGCGGCGTGATCGTCGTGACTCGCGAATCCCTGTTCACGACCGGCTCGGATCATCCGCACGCCTTCCTGGGGCGGGATCGTCGCGGCGTTCGCAATCAGGGCGGGTGCGTCGTCGACGTCGACGACCGCCTGGACTACCTCGTCGCCCAGGCGATGTACGCGGAGATGGCGTCGTGACCACGAACGGACTGACGATAGGTCGCCGTCAGATCGGTCGGTACCGGCTGCCCTTCGTCATCGCGGAGATCGGCGTGAACCACGATGGCGACCCCGATCGCGCGATCGAGCTGGTGTACGCGGCCGCCTCGGCCGGCGTGGACGCCGTCAAGTTCCAGTGGTTCAGCGTTGAACAGCTGGTCGGTGACGATGCGGCGATCGCCGATTATCAGCGGCGAACCGGGGTGCGGAGCCAGTCGGCGCTGCTCTCCGGGCTCGAACTCGATCGGGAGGCCATGGCCCGGGTCGTCGATGCGGCCCACGATCGAGGCGTCGCTGCGATCGTGTCCGTCTTCAGCGTGGACGCGATTCCCGACGCGGCGTCCCTTCCCTGGGACGCGTGGAAGACGGCGTCGCCCGACATCGTGCATCGTCCCCTGTTGGAGCGGCTGGCGGGGGATGGTCGACCGATCATCGTGTCCACGGGTGGGGCCGAGTTGTCGGAGGTGGTTCGGGCCCGCGACTGGTTGCGATCCTCGGCCGCCGGTTTCCTGCACTGCGTGAGCGCCTATCCGACTCCGGTCGGACGCGCGAACCTCGGCGCGATCGACGCGATCGCCGAGGCGACCGACCGCCCCGTGGGGTACAGCGATCACACCACCGAACTTTCGATGGGTGGCCTGGCCGTCGCCGCGGGCGCATCGATCCTCGAGAAGCACCTGACCTGGTCCCGAACGGCGGCGGGTCCGGATCATGCCGCGAGTCTCGAACCCGCGGGCATGGCGGCCTACGTGGAGTTCGTTCGGGAGGCCCATGCCGCGTTGGGATCCGGCGCGAAGGCGAGGGCGGATATCGAGGTCGACGTGATGAACGCGGCTCGACAGTCGATTCGGGTTGCGAAGCCGCTCGCCGCGGGGTCCCGGATCGAGCGGACCGATCTCGTCTTCAAGCGGCCGGGAGATGGATTGGAACCGTGGCGGACCGACGAGGTGGTGGGGCGGATCCTGGATCGCGAACTCGACGCCGACGACGTGGTTCGTCTGGAGGATCTCCGATGACGATGCGGGTGATGGTGGTCACCGGTACGCGAGCGGAGTTCGGACTGCTGACCAGCACGATCGAGGCGATCCGATCCCACCGAGATCTCGAACTCCTCCTGGTGGCGGCGGGAGCCCATCTCATCGGCGACGCGCCGACGATCCAGGAGGTTCGACGCAGATTCGAGGTGCACGCCGAGGTTCCACTCCAGACCCCGGGTGAGACGGGCCGGATCGCGGATGCGGCGGCCGTGGGTCGGGGCGTGGCGGGATTCACGGCGACGATCGATCGACTCCGCCCGGATTTCGTGCTCGTTCTCGGCGATCGAATCGAGGCGTTCGCGGCCGCGTCGGCGGCCAGCGTGGGAGGTCTGGCCGTGGCCCACATCCACGGCGGCGATCGTGCGGAGGGCGTGGCCGACGAGGCGATGCGCCACGCCATCACAAAGCTCGCACATCTGCATCTTCCCGCGACCGCGTCGAGTGCCGCCCGCATCGAACGCATGGGAGAGCGCCCGGACGCCATCCACGTGGTCGGAAGCCCGGCCGTCGACGGACTCGGAGCCCTGCGCCCCCTGGGCGATGCGGGATTTCGGGATCTCGGTTCACCTCGGGCGCTCCTCCTCCATCACGGTGCGGGACTCGAGCCGGCGATGGAGGATCGATGGATCGAGGCGGCGCTCGCGGGGCTCCGCGAGGTCGCGCCGGTTCTCGCGATACGTCCCAATCGCGATCCCGGCAGCGATCGGATCGATGCGGCACTTGCGGAAGCGGAGGGCGTCTCGGTGCATCCAGGCCTGGTCCGAGACGACTTCGTCGGACTGCTTCGTCGAGTCGAGGTCCTCGTCGGGAATTCCAGTGCCGGGCTCATCGAGGCCGCGGTGGTGGGTTGTCCGGCGGTGAATCTCGGGCCTCGGCAGGGAGGCCGGGAGCGATGTGCGAACGTCGTCGACGTCGAGGTGCCGGATCCGGATGCGATCGTCCGCGGGATTCGACGTGCCCTGGAGGTTGAGCGCGGCTTCGATCATCCCTACGGTGAGGAGGGGGTCGGTGAGAGGATCGCGTCGATTCTCGCCGATGCCCGCGGTGGGATCGATCTGCGAAAGCGGATCGCCTACTGAAGATCGACGTCCCGTACGGAATCGAAGCCATGATGAGTGTCGCCGAATTCACGTTACCGTTGATCGTGACGACTCCCGACGCCTGGGCCGAGGACGCGCTCGAGGATCTCGATTCCCTCCTCAACGACCATGCCCACCTGGAGAAGAAGGCCGGGCAGAATGCGCTCGAGCTGCTCCACCGGTGGCCGGAACCGAGTCCTCCGGAGAACTGGACCGCCGCCATGACCGCGGTCGCGAAGGACGAGGTGGAGCACCTTGGAATCGTGCTTCGTCTGATCTCGCGCCGCGGCGGGAGACTCACCAAGTCCCATCGCAACGACTACGCGTCCGCTCTGCGCCGTCTGGTTCGGCCGGGGGGCGAGGCCGAGACCATCGATCGACTGATGGTGTCGGCATTGATCGAAGCCCGATCCTGCGAACGCTTCGAGATACTCTCGCGGTGCTGTCCCGACCCGCAGCTTGCGCGGGTCTACGGGGGACTCTGGGCGAGCGAGAAGGGGCACTATCTCTCGTTCATCGATCTCGCCCGTCAGGTGGCGGACCGTACGGATGTGGAAGAGGACGTCGAAATCCGTTGGAAGGACATGCTGGCGTCCGAGTCCCGGATCATCCAGGAACAGCGACCGGGATCCCGGATGCACTCCTGGTATTCCTGACGGCGTCCGATCGGTTCTCGGTCGCTGCCGAGCACGTACAACCGGAACAATCGACAGCGTCCTCGGAGGCCGAGGTCGGGGAAGCGATCCTCGGGTAGAACCGATCGAGGACGCGTGCCCGTCGGCCGAGGGAGAGAGGGAGGAAGAAGATCCTTCGCACCGGACGACGGCCGTGCCGTCCCTCGGGTGCGTCAGTCGGGAGAAGACGACCAATGGAGCATGGGCCGAACTTCGAAACGGGTTCCATCGCCAGCACCGCGGTACGTGGCATCAGTCACATCGCGACGCTGCCGGAAGTGACCGTCAAGATCATCGAGTTGGTCGAGGATCCGAGCTCCAGCGCTCGCGATCTCCATCAACTGGTGTCCTCGGATCCCGCTCTCACGGCGCGGATGCTCAAGGTCGTCAACTCCGCGTTCTACGGTCTTCCTCGCCAGATCGCATCGATCAATCGGGCGGTATCCCTTCTGGGTCTCAACGCGGTCAAGAACATCGCGGTCGCCGCGAGCCTGGCGAAGCTCTTCCGTGGTGGTGCGATCGGTCCGTACTTCGACGCCCACGAACTCTGGACGCACTGTTGCGCCACCGCGACGGCGGCGCAGACCATTGCGCGGATCCAGCGGAAGAACGGGATCGCCGACGAAGCCTTCCTGGCCGGACTCGTCCACGACGTGGGAGTTCTCGTGGCGCTCCAGCACGACCAGGCGATGTTCAACGAGTCGATCGAGCGTGCCGTCGAGGGTGCGGACTTCCTTGAGAGCGAGCAGGAGATCTTCGGCGAGACGCACGAGTCGTTCGGCAAGGCGCTCTGCGAACACTGGAAGTTCCCGGCCAGCCTGGCCTGGGTCGCCGGTCATCATCACGATCCACTCGAGGTCCCCGCCGCCAACCGCGATCTTCCCGCCCTGATCCACGTGGCCGATCACCTCGCCGGCGAGGTCGCGGGGGGGTTCACGCTCGATCTCCGCCCCGAGGGGCCGGCTCCGGAGGTTCTGGACTATCTCCATCTCGGGGAAGCGGGCCTCGAGCAGGTCCGGACGGCGATCCACAAGGTTCTCGACTCCGGTGACGAGCTTCTGGCCGCCGCCTGAGCCGATTCCCGCCCTGGACGGATCGCATGGCTACCATCGGGGTATGGCCGCGACCTACCAATTCTCGTTTGGAAGACCGATCGCGATCTTTCCGCTGCCGGCGGTCGCCCTGCTGCCTCACCTGATGCAGCGCTTCCACATCTTCGAGCCCAGATATCGACAGATGGTCGAGCATGTGTTGGCCGCGGGCAACGGTCAGGCCGAGCAGAGCGATCCGATCGCGATGGCCGTGGTCGACCCTGAAGCGAGTGCAGGTGGCCAGACGCAGATTCGGGACACGGTCTGCGTCGGACGAATCGTCGAGATGCATCGGTACCCCGACGGTCGGTTCAACATCTCGCTGCATGGCGTCTGTCGCGCACAGATCGACGAACTCGACCAGCCGGAGGGTGATCGGCTCTATCTCCGCGGTTGGCTGCGGCCCATCGATACGGACCTGAACGAATTCCCTCCGATGCCGGAGGTGCGGAGAACCGTGAGCGGCCTGCTCCGAAATCCGAGACTCCGCAGACTCCGCGACAGCGCCCTCGTGCGGGAGATCGTCGCACGCGAAGACGTTCCGACTACGGTGGCCTTGGATCTGATCGGCTACCAGGTGCTGCAGGACGAGGCCATCCGCTACCAGCTCCTCTCGGAGCCCGACTGTCGCGTACGGGCTCAGCGAGTGACTCGCGAGCTCCAGTCGCTCGATCAATTGATCTCGATGGTCGATCGCCAGAACCCCGACGACTGGCCGAAGGGACTGAGCTGGAACTGAGGTTCCGGTCGGAGTTCGATTCAACCGTCGCGTCGACGTCCGAGCTCGGTCTTGTCCAGCTGTTCGTTCCAGACCCCGATCCGGTCGCGATGACGTTCCAGGAGCGGACGTGCGTCGCCCTCGATCACGATCTCCTCGATGGGGTCGTCGAGGCGAATCCGGTCGACCACCTCCTGCCCTTCCACGACTTCGCCGAAGATCGGATAGACGAAGGTGAACCGTTCCGTCTGGGGCTTGGTCGTGAGGAAGAATTCGTTCGGTCGGACGGGCGCCGTCGGATCGTCGTTCACGCGGAGCATGGCGAGTCGCCCCCCGACGTCGAATCGCAGGTCCGGTGAGAACTCCGGCGTGAGCGTGTATCCCGGTGACCAGCGGCGTTCGGGGTCGTGGTAGGGGTTGCCGGCCTGCCGGATGACCCGCGAGTGGCGATAGAAGCGCAGTCCGTCGAAGAATCCTCGATCGACCAGATTCACGAAGTTCGCGCAGGTCACCGGAGCCTCGTCCGGTCGGAGTCGAACCCTGATCTCTCCGTTCGCCGTCCTGATCCGCGCGAACAGGGGGCCGATCGGCGCTTCCGAGAGGTCGACCGTCGGAGGGGTCGCGACCGGTTCCCGTTCATCGCATCCGACCAAGGCGATCGCGCAGAGGATCGCGAGCAGAGTCGAGTTGGAGACGGCCTGCCGCCATCGATGGAGGTGGGTGGATTTCATGGGCGGGACTCGTGGGTCAGGTCGTGGTGGTCGATCCGTACCCCATCGTCGGTGCGGGCCATCCAGGTGGTGGGGGTTCGTCCGAAGATCGTCTCGATATCGTCTGAGGTCATTAGGAAGGTAGTCTCACCTTCCGCTTCCTTGTAGTCCTGACCTGGGACGTCTTCGGAAAGCTCATCATCAGTGTGC
>PKCT01000263.1 GCA_002862325.1 Phycisphaerae bacterium | reverse complement strand
GTCTCGGCCTGAAGCAGCTGAGCGAGGATCCGTGGCTCGAGGCGATTCCGACGGCATACCGCCCCGGCATGATCGTGAAGGGACACGTGACCAAGATCACCAACTTCGGTGTCTTCGTCGAACTCGAGGATAACCTCGAAGGCTTGCTCCACATCTCCGAGCTCTCCGATCAGAAGATCGAGAACCCGCAAGACGTGGTGAAGGTCGGCGACGAAGTCGACGTGAAGATCCTTCGCGTCGACATCGACGATCGGAAGATCGGCCTCAGTCTGAAGCGTGCCCAGTGGGGTGCCAACGACACCACCGACTACGACAATATGGGTGCCGATGGCGGCTTCGAGAGGCCCTCACCCAAGCGTGGCGGCATGGACGATCACGGAGCCATGGGTACCGACAAGATCGAGTTCTGAATCCCACGAGATGGAATTGAACCGCGGGACCGCCCATCTGGGCGGTCCCGCGTTGAATTTTCCAAGGGGCGCCGCCGAAGGGCGGACCGGGCGTCATCGACGGCTTCAGCACATGGCCATGAAGGTCAGACCGGTGAGAAACAGGAGGCGACGACGATGCGAGGTGACATTGAACAGACGGGCAACGATCATGATGCGAACTCCGATCTTTGATTGTGTACATCCAAGGTACGCCGAGATCGCGGCCGATCAAGCCCGGCACGGGACCGAAGCGACATCGACGTCGTGGTCCGGCCGTACAGACCGACCCCTCCGACGCCGATGCCCGAGCTTCGGACCGCGAATGCTCGCGTCTCGCGTTCTTATTGGACTTCTGCTGATCCTGGTCGGCCCCGTGCACGGCGAAGGGATCGGCGTCGCGCCACCTCTGGCCGAGACCACCGCTGCGTGGTTCGAAGTTCGTTCCTGGCTGAATGAGGGCGGCCCTCCCGAACGCGACCGCTCCGACGCACGGATCTCCATTCCGGAATCCGATCGCGCGGTCGTGGTCCTGAGACTGAATGGACGAACCGTAGGGGTCGGTACCTCGCTGGACGCCGGCCCGCTCGCGCTGCACGATGCGACCACCGCGGCCATCAGGGACGCCTTCGCGGATCGGGTCCTCCAACCGTTCACCTCCGAGGAACGCCGACGAGCACTGGCTCGACTGCAGCTCGAGATCGAGATCGCCGGGAAACGCCGGCCACTGGTGGGTGCGACCCTGGCCGCCGCGGCGTCGCGCATCCGCCCGGGCCTCGATGGGATGGCGGTACGCCGTCGACAGGACGTGGCGATGGCGTTCCCCGGAAGAATGCTGTCGACCGGCACCGCGAACGCCCAACCCACGACGATCATCCGGCTTCTCCGCGAACTGGGCCTGCCTCCCAAGGACCTGCCTGAACTGCGTCGCATCGACTCCGTCCAACTCGAGACGTTCGAGTCCGTTCGAATCGGGCAGGATTCGCCCGACGCCTCCCCGAGAGAGCGTCGACGGAGCGGCGAGATCGTTCCACGTCGCCCCCTCGACCGCGATCTGGTGTCGAATCTGAGCCGCGATCTCGACGAGCGTCTTCGGAGATGGCGACCGACGGCCCCGGCGGACGGTGGCTCGAAAGACGCCGCGAAGACGATGTGGCTGGGGGACTTCAGTCCTGTATCCGACCGGTACCAACCACTCGAAGCATCCCCGACCGAGTCCATGGTGGCGTACTGGGCGAGCGCTGAAGAGCTCGGTGCGGCGATCCCGGGTCCGGTCGACGTCGACACGCCGTCCGCGGAGCTGGTCGATCTCGCGCTGCTCGCTTCGAGTCGAGCCGGTCGCTCGGATCGCGCGACCGAGTGGTCCGTGCTGTGCGAAGCGTGGACACCCCAACCCGAAGTCGTTCCACTCGCGCGACGCGCCGCGGCGCTGGCCCTCGCCGATGCAGAGTTGGTCGGCGACGAGGAGGTCGCACGAGCCCACGAATCCGCGTGGAGCGAGGTCGACGACGTGACCGACGTGGTCGCGGGATTCGACTGGCTCGCCCTCCTCGAGCTCGGCCGAACCCGACGAGGCCTGCCCAGATCCCCACGACTCGACTCCCTGCGAGCCGTTCAGGACGCCCTGCTCCTGCGGCAGGTCGAGACCGATGGCGACGACGACGGCGGCATTCCGCTTTCGGAGGGCGTCGGTGTCTCTCCCGACGCGAGATCCATCCGCGTCCTCCTCGGCATGGCGGCCCTGAGCGAGATCGCCGATGAGGACGACGCCCGACGCGACCGAACGCGGCGAGGACTCGAAGGACTGATCCGATTCGTGCGTCAACTCATGCTCGACCCCTCCGAGGCCTCGGAACTCCGAGGGGGCCGCACCGGCGTCGGTGGCGTGCAACACTCCTTGAGCGATCGCGAACAATCGCTCGCCGCCACCGCGACCACGCGCGTCGCGATCGATCTTCTCGAGCCGTCCGACCCGACGGGATCCGCCCAGAGGAACCAAGACGGGCTCTGAGCCCCCTTCCCGAGGAAAACGCGGGAAAATCCGGGGATCCCCTTCGTATACTTGTCGAACAGACTCGCTCAAGACGTCTCCACCGAGATCGGAGTACCAGATGAAGCCCATCAGTCGATCGTGCTCAGCCGCCAGCCGGGCTCTCTCGTCTCTCGGTTCGAGATCCGGAGGGATCGCCGTCGCCGTGGCGTCCATCTTGCTCGTCGGTCCTTTCGCGACCGGACAGAGCCTTTCCGATCGCATCGCAAGCGTGGCCAAGCAACGCCGCGCGGCGGAGGCGAAGAACGACTCGCACGCGAATCTCCTGGGGACTCTTCTCTACACCGACATCAGCGTCGATTTCGACGAAACGCCTGCGAGAGAGGCGTTCAAGTATCTGCAGAA
Source organism: Phycisphaerae bacterium (assembly GCA_002862325.1). Classification (GTDB taxonomy): domain Bacteria; phylum Planctomycetota; class Phycisphaerae; order Phycisphaerales; family SM1A02. The sequence continues at coordinate 8,656 of PKCT01000263.1, read as the reverse complement.
CCTCCTGGGGATTCCTCTGACGATTCGATACAACGACGATCGGACCGGATTCGGAATCGACCCGGACGCGTTGATCACCCTCAGCCTGAAGAACGTCCCGGCCCTCACTGCACTTGAACGAGTGCTTTCGCAGTGCGAGGACTTCGAGCCCTGCACCTGGCAGATCCGAAAGGGCTACGTGGAACTGGGTACGAAGGGACGATTGTCCGTGCCCGCGGCCCGCGAAATCCGCATGTACCCGATTCGCGATCTGTTGTTCGACGTCCCCATGTTCGACAACGCCCCCGAATTCGACCTCAGCCAATCCCTCAACTCAGGAACCGGCGGTGGTGGTGGCGGTGGTTTCGGTGGTGGCGGCGGCGGCGGCGGATTCGGCGGCGGCGGCGGCGGCGGTGGCGGCGGTGGTGGTGGTGGCGGTGGCGGCGGAGGTGGTGGTGCCCCGTTCGGCGATCCAGGGGATGAACCTGATCGTCCGTCCGAAGAAGAGAAGGTCGAGAGGATCATCGACCTCATCGTCGGAACCATCGAGCCCGACGCCTGGCAGATGAACGGCGGGGAAGCGGCGTCGATCAGGTACTTCGAAGGGGTTCTGATCATCAAGGCCCCCGACTATGTCCAACGGCAGATCGGTGGATATCCCTTCGCACCGATCCGCCCACGCGGCGCCGCACCGAAGACGACCAGCGACGCCACCGAACCGAGGTCCAGCCGATACGTCACCTTCACGGCGCCGATCTCCATCATCGAGAACGTGAGCTTCCGATCCGTGCCCGTCTCGGGAGCCGCCGGACGGCCCTGAACCCCGCCCGAAGATGCTTCCCATCACTCCAACGCTCGCGAGATCGCCGATCGAAACACATCGATCGCGGCCCGCGGCTCCGCAGTAATCTTCTGAGGTGCGACCTCAGGACTCGAAGACCACCCGCGCAACCATCACCGCGACCACACCGGCGCTGGTGATGGGAATGTCGTGTCTCGTCCTGGCGATCCTGGTGCCGACCGCATCCTGGGTGGATTGGTTCTCGCACCCCGTCCGGGTCGACCGACTCGGCGAGATCCCGGCCGAGACGGTCCGTGGCGCGGAGCTGCTCGCGATCACCGGCGTGATCGCGGGACTCTGCTGGTTGACAATCCCCCTCCTGCCCGGAGTGCACCGCCGGTCCACCGACACCTCGCCTGCAACGCCCACACGTCCACTCGACCGCCGGACGCTCCTCACCCTGCTCACCCTCACGGCGATAGCGGCCGTCCCGCGGATCCTCCGGATCGGTGAGAGTCTGTGGTTCGACGAGATCGCCGCCCTGCTCTCTTCGTCCGCCCACGGCATCGGACCCGCGCTCGGGAACTATCACACGCTCGCCAACCACGTCCTGCATTCCGCGGTCGTCGCGTGGATCGTGGAGAGCGGTGCCGACGAGATCTCCGTTCGAACCCCCGCGTTGGTCGCGGGACTCGCATCCGTTCCGGCGATGTTCCTCCTCGGGCGCTCCGCCGACGACGACAGGCTCGGCTGGATCGCCGCGTTGGTCATCGCCTTCATGCCGATCGCCATCCTGGAGAGCGTCGAGAGCCGCGGCTACGCCTTCATGATCCTCTTCGCGATCCTGAGCACCCATCAGTGGATGCGGATTCGAGATGATCGACGGTGGTCGATCGAGGCGTACGCGTTGTTCACGGTGCTGGGATGCTGGTCGCATCTGGTCTTCGTCGTGGTACCGATCGGCCACGCCGTGGTCACCCTCACCCTCGGAATGAAGGATCCACGCGAACGCCCGGCCCTGCTTCACACGTTGCTCGCGCAAGTCCTTGCGGCCGTCACGACGCTGATGGTGCTCTCGCCGATCATCCCGGACCTGCTGCGACAACGGAGCCAGTTTGTCGCGCTGGACGGCGACGAACCTTCGTGGTTCGGTCCGGAGGGATGGCACGCGATCCTCGGCCTCGGTGGATCGTGGATCGCCTGGGCGGCTCTCCCGGGTCTCGCGCTGGCCGCCGTGGGCCTGACGGAGATCGTCCGGTGGCCACGGCTCCGGTCGGCGGTCCTCGCCGGCCTCGCCGGTGGCTTCGTGGCCGTCGTCATCACCCTCGGCGCCCAAAGCTGGATCTACGCGAGATTCCTCGTATTCATGGTGGTTCCAGCCACCCTGCTGATCGCAGCCGGCATTCGAGGTCTGGGAGACTTCGATCGTCGCGGCATCGTCGGCCCGACCGCCACGGTCTGCCTTCTCGCGGTCTGGACGATCGGCCTGTATCTTCTGCCGCCCAAACAGCCCATCCGAGACGCGATCGTCGATCTTCGAACGCTGGCGGGAGAGGATGCGTCGGTCTGGTCGGTCGGACTGCTCGAGGACGTCGCTGGTTTCTACACCGCCGGCCGCGGTCCAAGGTTGGTCCCCAGCGGACTGCTCGGCTCGACGCTGGATGCCCGAGCCCTCGACGTCGGTCCCGACCACATCCTCATGCTGTACCCCAGCCGGGTCTCGCCGGAGGTGCGGCAGCGGCTGCTCGACGCCGGATTCGAGATCCACCGCAGGTACGACGGCTGGCTGGACTGGACCCACGGAGATGTGGAGATCTGGACGCGTCCCGCCGCCGGCTGATCCACGATCAGTCGTGTCGGAGGGCTTCGATCGGGTCCTTCCTGCTCGCCACCAACGCCGGGTAGACCCCGAACACCAGACCGACCAGGGCGGCCACCAGGAAGCTGACGACGATCGACCAGGCGGTGATGACCGGCTCGAGGACGATGTCGCCATCGACCAGTCCTCGGAACGCCGGCCACGAGAGAAGCCAGGGCACCACGGGACCGATGCCAAGCGAGATCCCGACTCCGAACCCGATTCCGAGAACACCCCCCAGCGTAGAGATCGATCCGGTTTCAACGAGGAATTGCGCGACGATGTGGGCTCGAGTGGCTCCGAGCGCTCTTCGAATCCCGATCTCGCGCGTCCGCTCGACGACGGAGGCGAGCATGATGTTCATGATCCCGATCCCTCCGACCAGAAGGCTGATCGCCGCGATCGAGACCAGCATGATGTTCCAGACCAGCATCGTCCGCCGTGCGTTCTCCAGAAGTTCGAGCGGTACGATCAACTGCACGTCCCGCATGTCCGGATGGGTGAGTTCGAGGATCCGCGACATCCGCGCGGCGAGCCCGATCACTTCTTCGGTGGTCTTGGCCTGCACGTAGATCTCCCCGACCTCGACCTCCTCACCGCTGAAGGAACCGCTCGATCGCCGAACCACCGTGTCTCCGAACTGTTGTTCGGAGGTGGTGAAGGGTATGTGGACATCCTTGTTGAGATCGCGACCGACCAGAGCGGCTCCTGCACCGCCCGCCAGTCCGACCGGCTGGAGCACGCCGATCACCGTGAAGACCTGGTTGTCGATGCGGAGATCCTTGCCGACCGGATCCTCGAGCGGGTAGAAGGCGTCCGCGACCTCGGATCCGATCACCGCGACGGGCGAGACCGCCTCGAGATCTCCGTCGATCAGATAGCGGCCGCCGGGTCGGACGCGAACGTTGGCCACGTCCTTCAGCTCCGGAGTGGTCCCGAAGACCTGGCTCACCGTCCGCTCGTTGCGGCGACGAATCTCCGAGCCCACCGCCTTGAGCGGAACCAGGCGCTTGACGTCGGGAAGGGCTTCCTGGAGGCGACGAAGGTCGACCCTTTGCAGTCCATAGCTGACCAGAAAGCTGTTCATCGCGCTCGCGCTCGAGCTTTCCGGGGGCTTCTGGCTTCGAACGATGATGTTCGTCGCCCCCAGTGCCGTGATCTCCCTGAGTGCGGCCTGCTTGTTCCCCTCGCCGATCGACACGACGACGATGACCGCCGCGACCCCGAGGATGATCCCCAGGCTGGTCAGAATCGAACGGAGTTTGTGAAGGGCGAGATTCCGCAGCCCCAGACGCACGATCTCGAGAAGGAAGGACATGGACCGACATGGTAGTCCGATGGACGCTCGGCGCGGTACAAAGACGGGGTGTTCGAACTGCTCGACGAGATCGAATCCCCGGATGCCGTCGTCTGGACCGTCCAGACCATCGACGATGCGGGAACGCTGCGCCGATTCCGGCTCCGGCTGGCCTGGCCGGACTACGACGTCTGGTCCCCGGATGGTGGGGTCTCCCCCGCTCGGGTCGCCACCGCGGTCGTCAACGTCGTGCTGTCCCATGAGGGCTTCGATCCGCTGCCGGAGCTCGTCGACGCCGCGATGGTGCGGCGAAGACTCCCCGACGGCGATCGAGTCGTCGCCTCGATGATCCGCTGAAGCGGTCAGGACATGAGCGGCTGGAGCTCCTGCTCACGCCAGGTGAGCGGGATCTCCACCAGGAACGTCGACCCCGCGCCAAGTTCGCTCGAAAGAGACACCGTCGCTCCGAGGAGCTCGGCGAGATCGCGACAGATCGCGAGCCCCAGGCCGGTGCCTCCATGTGATCTGGTGTGGCTGGCGTCCGCTTGGCGGAACTTCTCGAAGATCGATTCCTGCAGATCCGGAGGGATTCCCGGCCCGTGATCGGTGACCCGGAATCGAACCCCTTGGGCACCGTCCGAGCGTCGGAAGCCTTCCGCCGAGACGATCACCACCGCCTCGTCCGGCGAGAACTTCACGGCGTTGGAGAGGAAGTTGAAGAGGATCTGCTGCAACTTCCCGGCATCCGTCTCCAAGGTCGGCAGATCCGACGCGACGTTGACCTGGATCTCGATGCGCTTCCTCGCCGCCTGGGGACGCATGATCGCCCGCAGTCCCTCGAGCAACTCCTGCACCGAGACCGGCTCGATGGAGAGATCCACCCGTCCCGCTTCGATCTTGGCCATCTCGAGCAGCTCGGAGATCATCTCGAGCAGTCTCCGCCCGCTCTGGATGATGTTCTCGAGATACCTGCGGCGCTTTGGATCGACGTCCTGCTCGCGATCGGCGAGTTCCTGGAGCAGCTCCGCGAATCCGATGATCGAATTGAGCGGAGTCTTCAACTCGTGACTGACGTTCGCGAGGAATTCGCTCTTGAGCCGGTTGGACTCGTAGAGACCGATGTTGGCCTCCGAAAGTTCCGTCACCTTGAGATCCAGGGCTTCGTTCACCCCGCGGAGACGAGCGGCCGTGCGTTCGGTCTCGTCCAGCATCCGATTGAAAGACTGGGCGAGTTGCTCGAAGTCGTCGCCGGTCCTGATGTCCGCTCTGACCGAATAGTCCCCCTGCTCCACCCGGTCCGCGGTGTCTCGAAGTCGTCGCACTGGCCCCAGGATCACTCGATTCAGAATGAACCAGAACAGGAGGATCGCCAGCGCGACGGCGAACATGCCGACCGCAATCAGGTAGATGCGGCTGCTCACCAGCTGACCGGCCGCGAGGGTGCTCGACCGATCGACGACCAGAAGCCCGTACAGACGATCGTCCTGCTCGCTCGGCGAGGACGGCACCAGACCGCTGGCGATCGCCACGCCGCGTCCGACCGATCCCCCCAACCGCCGGGCGTACCGGTAGACGACCTCGTTGCCCTCCGGAATCTCCTGGAAGACCTCGTCGAGCGTGGGGTCGGCCACCATGCGTCGGACCGCCTCCGCGGAAAACCCGGTGCCGTTCGGATCGATGGAATCCACGTCCTCGATCCGAATCGGAAGAAGCCCACCCACCGCCAGTCGGGTCGGCGACTCCAGCCAGCTCTCCGCGAGTTGTCGCGAGACCTCGAGCTGGCTCTGGAAGACCAGTCGCTCGGTGAGAATCCATGGGGTAGCGAGCACGCTCGCGACGAGGACGAGCACGGAGATTCCGAAGAGGAGTTGAACCTTGTTGGCGAGTGAAGGTCCTGAAGCCATCTCGAACGTAGGATACGTGGATGCACCGAGATGGCGCCGACCCCGAGAGAATCCAGCCCGAGGACATCCTCTGCGACTTCTGCACCCGGGCCTGGGGCGAGGACGTCGCCATGGTGGAGGGACACCGCGGCTCGTGCATCTGCGGAGACTGCCTGACCGTCGCCTGGAGGGCGGTGGTCGAAGGCGGCCTCGACGACGCTCCGGCCCCCTTGGACGACCCCGACGCACCATCCTGGATCTGCACCATGTGCCTCGAGGCGAGAAGCGACCCCGCGTTCCAGAGTCCGGTCCGGCCCGAGGCGTACATCTGTCGTCGATGCATCAGACTCGCAGGCCGCGCCCTGGATCTCGACGAGGACCACGCGTGGAACAAGCCCTCCAGCGGTGCCGTCGCCGACCGCGGCGGTGCAGCCTCATCCGAGGCGAGCGACCCATGAAGATCGGTCTCGTCCAGTTTCGCAGCGTTCTCCTCGATCGAGACACGAGTCTTGGACGCGTGGTCGACCGGATCCACGAGGCGGCCGATCTCGGTGCGGATCTGGTGGTGTTTCCGGAAGCATGCGTACCGGGCTATCCCGTGTGGCTGTCGGGCCTGCACGGGGCCCGATTCGAGGATCCCGTCCAGAAGGCGATCCACGCTCGATACGTCGAGGAGTCGATCTCACCCGCACACGGCCATCTCGAGTCCGTCTGCGCCGTCGCTGCGGTCCGGGGCGTCGAGGTCGTCCTTGGGGGCGTGGAACGTGGCGTCGACCGAGGTGGCCACACGCTGTACTGCACGGCGTTCTGGATCGACGCCGAAGGGCACCTCGTCAACGTCCACCGAAAGCTTATGCCGACCTACGAAGAACGATTGTGCTGGGGTACGGGAGATGGACATGGGCTTCGAACCCGTCCGGTCCGCGGGTTCCAGGTCGGCGCTCTGAACTGCTGGGAGAACTGGATGCCGCTCGCCCGTGGAGCGTTGCAGGCCCAGGGCCTCGACGTGCATCTGATGCTCTGGCCGGGTTCTCCATCCCTGACCGAGGAACTCACGCGAGTCGCCGCCCGCGAGGGCCGTTGCTACGTCGTGAGCGTCGGCGGCGTGCTGCAGGCCGACGACCTCCCGGAGGAACCGGCGGCATTCCAGGAACTCCGGACCATGGTCGATGCGAAGGGCGGCATCCTGCAGCCCGGAGGCAGTTGCATCGCCGGCCCCGACGGCGTTTGGCGGCTTGCACCAGATGCGTTCGAGGCGGGCGAGGAGGGCGTCCGGGTCGTGGAACTGGAGATGGGCTCGATCCACGCCGAGCGACAGAACTTCGACGCGGCCGGACACTACGCCCGACCGGACGTCTTCTCCCTTCAGGTCGATCGACGGCGACAGGGATCCGCAAGCTTCATCGACGACGAGACCCCCACGGTGACGCCGGCGGGCACACCGCTCGTCGACGCGATCGAGCATCTCGTACTCACCGTGCGGGATCCGGATCACGCGGCGAGGTTCTACGGCCGAGTCCTTGGATTCGAACACGTCACGCATGACGACGAGACGCGATCGCTCCGGTTCGGAAATCAACGAATCGAACTCCGGATCGATACGGACGACACGCAGGTGGCGGGAAGCCGGTCCACATGGGGATCGGCCGACATCTGCCTGATCTCCCGCGCGCCCATCGAGGAATGGCTGCAGCACCTGCGGCGATTCGGCCTACCCATCGCCCTTGGCCCGGTCGACCGCCCCGGAACCACGGGCCCACTGAGATCCATCCACTTCCGCGATCCGGACGGAAATCTGATCGAGATCGCCAATCGTCGACCGCCGCGTCCCGCCGAAGCGCCGCGCGAGGGCGGCCCCGTGATCGAACCCGTCTGAGGTATGATCCGAGCCATGAGCTCAAAGCCCCACCACAACGACGAGCCGCGTCGCGGCCGACACAAGAAGCTGACCGCGATCGCCGTCGTCCTGATGCTGCTCGCACTCGTCGGGTACGTCCTCAGTCTCGACGAGGAACTCGCACCCGGGAGCGAGGGCGAGCGCATGCCCGCCGCGGCCGAGTAGCGACGGTCAGCACATCCCAGAGAGCAGCGTCGCCGTGGCGGCCAGTTCGTCGAGCGAGATCCATTCCTCCGGTCGATGGGCGACGGCGATGTCGCCCGGTCCGAAGATCACACTTCGACAGCCCAGGGGAACCAGGCGGCCGGCATCGGTTCCGTAGTTGACCCCCAGCAGTTCCGAGGGGTCGGTGCCGGGCGTTACCAGTTCGACCACTTCGGACAACCAGGAATCTTCTCGATCGATCGCATATGCGGGCGTCGCGTTGTCGATCTCGATCCGGCACCCGCCCGGCTCGAGAGGCTCGTCCGGACCCTCGACGCGACGAACACCCTTGCGATCGAGCGCCGATCCCAGGCGTGCGACGAACTCGCTCGCCGTCTGTCCCGGCAGGAGCCGGACCCCGACGCGAAGATCGAGCCGCTCCGGCATCACGTTGATCGCATTGGCGGCGTGGGCCGACGCCACCGTGAGGACCGCGTACGGAGTCTCGGGGAAGAGATCGCTGGACTCGGAACGCTCCTCGATCATCGCTCGTCGAAGGTCCCTGAGAACCTCGAGGACGGGAATGGCCTCCTCGATCGCGTTCACACCACGTTTCGGAAAGCCGGTGTGACATGCACGACCACCGACCGAGACGGTGAGCGCAAGATGTCCCTTGTGTCCCAGGACGGGACGGAGGGAGGTGGGCTCGCCGATCACGGTTCGAGCGGGAATGCCACGGCCCTCCCAGGCCTCGGCGAAACGGCCTGCTCCGATCGTGCCGATCTCCTCGTCGCAGGTCAGCAACAGACAGATCGGT
>PKCT01000231.1 GCA_002862325.1 Phycisphaerae bacterium | reverse complement strand
GCGAAGAAGGCGAAGGAGCAGGGGACGCAGCTCATGTCCGGGTTCTGCTGGCGATATTCATCCCCGGAACGGGCGATCTACGGCGAGATCAACGACGGGGCCCTCGGCGAGATTGAGTCGCTCCACTCGACCTACCACACGAGTCCGTTGGGCACCCGCGAGCGCACGGACAAGATGACCGACATGGACTTCGAACTCCGCAACTGGCAGCACTTCAACTGGCTGAGCGGAGACATCATCGTCGAACAAGCCGTGCACAACGTCGACAAGATCAACTGGGCCATGGGGAACAAGCCGCCCGTGAAGGCCACGGCGCTCGGTGGCCGCGGTCTCCGCGACGGCGCGCCCCGCGGCGACGTGTACGACCACTTCACGGTGATCTACGAGTGGGACAACGGCGCGCGTGGCTTCCTCACCAGCCGGCAGCAGGCGAACTGCTCGAACGACAACACCGACTGGATCGCGGGCACTAAGGGCATCGGATTCGTCAATGGATGGGCCCCGCGACAGTCCAATCTGAAGTTCGCCGACGGTTCGAAGACCTTCCGCTACCGTGGCGCGACGCCCAGCATGTATCAGACCGAGCACAACGAACTCTTCAAGGCGATTCGCGACGGTAACGTCATCAACGACGGCGACTGGATGTGCCAGTCCAATGCGATGGGCATCATGGGGCGGGAAGCGGGCTACAGCGGTCGCACGATCACCTGGGAGGAGATCATGGGGTCGACCCAGGAGATCGTCCCGGCGAACCCGACCTTCGGCGACCGACCCCAGATCGTGATCCCCAAGCCGGGCGTGTACCAGTTCTCCTGATCCCCGTGCGGGACGACACCATCGGATCTCCGGCGCCGTCGGCCGGTCCACGGTGCAGCATCACGACACGCTCGACCACCCCAGACCGACGAACCTGGAGATCCGCACCATGATGCACCGCCCTCTCGACCGCAGAACCTTCGTTCGGGCCCTGGGGGTCGCGGCCGCGGTGCCGACCCTTGCGACCGCCGGCCATCGATCGAACCGTGCGTCGGACGACGAGCTCACCGTCGGCGTGATCGGATGCGGCGGTCGCGGAACCGGGGCCGCGGTCAATGCACTTCAAGCTGGGCCCAACGTCCGCGTCGTGGCGATGGGGGATCTCTTTCCCGATCGGCTGGCCAGCAGTCTCGGCCACCTCGGACAGCAGACCGAAGCGGATCGGGTCGACGTACCCGAGTCCAGGCAGTTCGTCGGCTTCGACGCGTTCCAGGGGGTGATCGACGCGGGATGCGACCTGGTCATCCTGGCCACGCCGCCGGGTTTCAGGCCGCAGCACTTCGAAGCCGCGATCGCGGCCGACAAGCACGTCTTCATGGAGAAGCCGGTCGCGGTCGATGCGGCCGGGGTGCGAAAGGTGATCGAGGCCGCGGCCGCCGCGGGAGCGAAGAAGCGGTCCGTGGTGGCGGGAACGCAACGTCGCCACGAGGCCTGCTACCTCGACGCCATGGAGCGGATCCATCGAGGCGACATCGGTCGACTCGTCGCGGGCCGCTGCTACTGGAACATGGGTGGGCTCTGGAACGTCGAGGCGCAGGGCGATCGCACCGATGTGGAGAACCAGATTCGCAACTGGCTCTACTACACCTGGCTCTCTGGGGACCACATCGTCGAGCAGCACGTGCACAATCTCGACGTGATGAATTGGGCGTTCCAGGCGACGCCCCAGCGGGTGTTCGGGGTCGGCGGGCGGCAGGCGAGGACCGGGGATTCCTTCGGTCACATCTTCGATCACTTCGCGCTCGAGTACGCCTATCCCGAGGACCGTTTCGTCTCCAGCATGTGTCGCCAGCAGGTGGGTACGGACGGCCGGGTGGAGGAGATTCTCAGCGGCACCGAGGGCGTGGCCACCCTCTCCTCCGGCCGCGCGGTCCTCACCGGTCCCAACGCGTGGAAGTTCACCGGTGGCCAGACGAACCCCTACGTCCAGGAGCACGTGGATCTCCAGGCATCGATTCGTGGAGACGGTGCCTACCTCAACGAGGGGAAGCGGATCGCGGAGAGCACACTCACCGCCATCATGGGACGCGAGGCCGCCTACACCGGCAAGACCATCACCTGGGAGGAGGCGCTGGCGAGCGAGCAGGATCTGATGCCCGACGTGATGGAGTTCTCGACCATGCCGCGTCCCGGCGTGTCGATCCCCGGTCGAACGACGTTCGACCGGTCCGACGATGGGCGATCGAAGGATGGCTGATCCCATGGGTGGCGACTCGCTTTCCCGAAGGAGCTTCGTCGGAACCGCGGGCGTCGCGGCGGCCGGACTCGCCCACGGTGCGAAGTCGGAGGACGGCAAGCCCTTCCGCCTCGCCTATGCGCCCCACTTCGGCATGTTCAATCCGCTCTCGGGGGACGATCTCGTCGATCAGATCTCCTTCGCGCACGATCAGGGGTTCCGGGCCTGGGAGGACAACGGGATGCCCGTTCGGGCAGCGCGGATGCAGAGCCGCATCGGCGACGCGCTCCGGGAGCGGGGGATGGCGATGGGCGTCTTCGTCGCGGATGCGGAGTTCAACGCCCCGACCTTCGTCCTGGATCCGCCTCGGATCCGGACGAGACTCAAGCAGTCGATGGAGCAGGCGGTCGTGGTCGCGCAGCGATGTGGCGCGACGTGGATGACGGTGGTTCCCGGTCGCTACGCGCAGAATCGCGATCGTGCGTACCAGACGTCGAATCTCATCGACAACCTCCGCTTCTGCGCAGACATCGTCGAGCCGCACGGGCTGGTGATGGTGCTCGAGCCCCTCAATCGACAGGATCATCCCGGACTCTTCCTGACCGGGATGCCGCAGGCGTATCAGATCTGCCATGCGGTCGATCGACCGAGCTGTCGGATCCTCGATGATCTTTACCACCAGCAGATCACCGAGGGAAACCTGCTCCGCAATCTCGATGAATCGTGGTCCCAGGTCGCCTACATCCAGGTCGGAGACAACCCCGGGCGTCGTGAGCCCACCACCGGCGAGATCGACTACCGGAACGTTTTCCGCCATCTGTTCCGCAAGGGATACGACGGCATCGTCGGCATGGAGCACGGGGTGAGCGGGCGTGGAGCGGACGGCGTGCGGCGACTGATCGAGGCGTATCGGGAATGCGACGAATTTCGCGAATAGCCCTCTTCGGAATCCTTCCGCTCATCACCGCTTGCGCCACGCCGGGGCAGTCGGTCCGCGTGGTCGATCGGCGAATCGTGATGGGCTGCGAGGCCATGATCGTCACCTACGCGGAGGATGCCGAGCAAGCGAGGGACGCGACGCGTCGTGCCTTCGAGGTGATGACCGACATCGAGGCGGCTCTCAGCGACTATCGCCCTTCGAGCGAGGTGGAGCGAATCGTTCGGGGCCAGGGGGTCTGGCAAGAGGTTGGAGACGATCTGCACCTCGCGTTGATCGAGTCCGATCGATGGCGGCGTTGGAGCGGGAACGCCTTCGATCCGGCGATCGGCGCGACCACGAGGTTGTGGCGGGATGCACGATCGAGGGGGACGCCTCCGAGTGCACGCGAACGCGCGACAGCCGCCGCCGTGTCGGGCTGGTCGGCGATCGAATTCGATGCCTCCGAACGCCGTGTGCGAATCCTGAAGGATGGGGTCCATCTGGACTTCGGGGGAATCGGCAAGGGCATGGCCGCAGACGCGGCGCTCGACTCGCTCGTCGCGACGGGCCTGCCGCGATCACTGGTCGACGTCGGTGGCGACATCGTGGTCGGCGCGGCTCCTCCCGGAAGCGACGGCTGGTCGGTTCGGATGGATCGCGGCCCCGGCGCAGGTCGTCGCGTCCTGGTCCTCGAGCATGCCGCGGTGGCGACGAGCGGAGATCGGCATCAGTGGATTCGTGGGAACGACGGTGAACGGATGGGCCACGTCATCGACGCTCGAACCTTGTCCCCGGCGGTGGATCAGCGATTCGTCACGGTCGTGGTGCACGCGGAGCGGAACGCCGCGGCGTCGGCGGATGCCCTGGCCAGCATCTTCGCGCTCGTGGAACCGACGCGCTTCGATCACTGCCCGGAGGACCTCCGCCGGGTCCGGGTCCTGATCGACGGCGACGACGGTGCCGAGGTTGGATGGGTGGACTTGTCCCCCGGACCCGACCGGGACTGAACCACGTGGATCTCCGCGTCGCCGACCGGGGCGCTCGGAGAGGGGGGCTCGCTCGATTCAGGTGACGGGGCTCGCGTGCTGTTTCGCGGTCTTGAACGCCTCGATCGCACGGATCCTGGCCGCCTTGAGGTCGACGATCGGCGAGGGGGGCAGGGCACTGCGATGATCAGGCGCCCAGCGTCCGACGTAGACCGAATCCTGGTCGAATCGATCTCGCTGGGTGTCGGGATTGAAGACCCGGAAGTAGGGGGCCGCGTCGGTGCCGGTCGATGCCGCCCACTGCCAGCCGCCGTTGTTGCTGCAGAAGTCGGCGTCGACGAGCGACTCCATGAAGAATCGTTCGCCCAGACGCCAATCGATGAGCAGATGCTTGGTGAGGAACGTCGCCACCACCATGCGGACCCGATTGTGCATCCAGCCGGTCTCCGCCAACTGTCGCATCCCCGCGTCGACCAGGGCGACCCCGGTTCGTCCGGTCCTCCACGCCTCCAGGTCGTCGGGGGCGTCGCGCCACACGACGCCGTCGGTCCATCCGTGCAATGGACGATCCATCGAAAGGCGGGGAATGCCGTCCATGACGTGGCGGTAGAACTCCCGCCAGACGAGCTCGCTCAACCATACCGAGGGGCCCGTACTCCACGACGCCGGATCGTCGCCGAGGCGATCCCGAAGGTCACGGAGGATTCGGCGGGGCGAGATCGACCCGCACGCCAACCAGGGCGACAGCGTGCTGGTGCCATCGATGGCGGGGAGATCGCGCTTCTGGTCGTAGTGCGTCAATCCCTCTTCGAGAAAGGCGGCGACACGCGATCGGGCGGTCTCCTCGCCCGGGGGGAAGAGCCCCGTCACGCCGGCTTCCAACGGCCAGTCCTCCGGATCGACGGCCTGCTCGAGCGGAGGCGGAAGCGTGAGGGGCGCGAGGATCCTTGGACATGGCCGCGGATCGACGCTCGACTCGGCAAGTCGCTTCAGCCATGTCTTCTTGAAGGGGGTGAAGACGGTGTACGGCGTGCCGGACCCCGATCGAATCTCGCGAACGGGCAGAATCGTCTGATCCTCGTGGAGAACGAGCGTCGCGTTCACGGAGGTGATCGCGGACTCGACCGAACGATCTCGCTCGTCCTCGTAGATTCCGAACTCGCGATTCGCGTGGATCTCGTCGATCGACCAGTGTTCGACCAGCGTCCGCATGAGCGATGGAAGGTCCGCATCCGCCTCGAAGACGTGAAGGTGTCCACCACAATCCTCGATTCGACGCTTCAGATCGTGCACCGCACCCTCGACCATCGCGATGCGATTCGCTCCCCAGTGCTGTCGCCTCCACTGGTCACGGGTGGCGACGAAGATCGCGGTGAAACCCGCGGTACCTCGGTCTATCGCCGCATGGAGCGCACGGTGGTCGTCGGTCCGGAGGTCGTCCCGGAACCAGGCGAGGGTACGGCGTTGGGTCGTCTGGGTGGGCATGGTCGTTCCTCACGCGGCCAGCGCGGACTCCGCGGCCTGGATTCCCGATCGAACCGCCTCTTCGATCGACGGGTCGGCGAGATGGTCCCCGGCCAGGATCACGTCGGTCGGCGTCGAGTCGCGAAGGGGGGGCAGATCGGGGCGGGGGAGCGCGGCGGGGACGTCGGTCGTGACGACGTGTTCGAGATCCGTCGGGTCGACCTCGAGCAGCTCGGCGGCGGCGATGCGGATGCGGTCGAGATCGTAGTGTGGCGCCGTCCCGCGGCCGGGACGAAGGCTGGCGAGCACGGTCGAGACCCCGTCCGGGGCATAGCCGTCGGCGATCGCGGTGGGAACGCACGTGAGGTTCAGAGGACTCTTTTCGCGGCCGTCGAGTACGATGAGCGGTTCGGTCGGCATCGTGGCGGTCGTCTTGAAGTGGACGGCCGAGGTGCTCGACCAGGTCCGGTCCGGCGAGAGGGGATCGAGGCCGAGGAGCCGGCGGGTCGCATCGACCGGAGTCGCGAGGACGATCTTCGATCCCCGCACGGTCCCGCCGTCGGCGAGTTTGACGGTTCGCTCGTCGACCGCGTCCGCCTCGACGCCGAATTCGATGCGGTCTCCCACTGGAGCGGCCATCGCGTCCGCGATCGACTGCATGCCGCCGTCGGGGAGCTGGGCCCGCCCGGTCGCGAAGCGATGGACGGTCTTGAGGAATCGATCCACCGGCACCGCGAGCGTCTGGTCGAGCATCACCCCGCTGAAGAACGGGTCGATGAACCCCGAGCGGAACGCCGGGCTGAATCGGATGCGATCGAGATAGTCCGCCGCGAGTCCCGGCTGGTGGCCGCCTCGATCGGCCTTCTTCGCATCCGCACGCAGACGCATCGCGGCGAGCAGGTCGCGTAGCTTGACGAACCCGCTGAGGAGCGGGGCGGTGGAGGCGAGCGGATGTCTGGCGGGATCGAGAACGCGGGTCCTCGTCCGATCGGTGACGACGGTGGCGCCGGATTCGAAATCCCGACGCGGCGCATCCCGCATCGAAACGAGCGACTCGAGCATGGTGTAGTTCGACATGGAGACCTGGAATCCGAGGTCGCAGACGATCCCGTCCACGACGGTGCTCCCCAGTCGGCCTCCGACTCGTTCACTGCGTTCCAGCACCCTGACGTGCCCTCCTTGCGCCGCGATCGTTCGCGCGCAGGCGAGTCCGGAGATTCCGGCTCCGATCACGAGAATGGGGTCCTCTGCACGCATGCGTCGGTAGCGTACGCGATCAGTCGTTCAACATGAGATCCTGGATCTCACGTCGAGTCGCCCCGTCGCGTTCCCAGCGGCCACCGACGGAGCGGGTCCGCATCTTGGCACCGCAGACCTTCGCGCCACGAATCTGCATGCAGGAGTGCGAGGCTTCGACCATCACCAGGACCGCGGCGGGGTCGAGGTGCTCCTCGAGCGCCTCGCGAATCTGCTGTGTGAGTCTCTCCTGCTGCTGAGGCCGCCGTGCGATGATCTCGACGGTTCGCGCGAGCTTGGAAAGACCGACGACACGGTCGTGCTGCGGCTGGTAGGCGATGTGTGCCACCCCGGTGAACGGAAGGAGATGATGCTCGCACATGCTCGTGAAGGGGATGTCCGAGACCATCACCGGGTCCTCGCCGGCCTGTTCGAACTGGCGGGCGAGATGCTCGGACGGGCACTGGTTCACACCCGAGAAGAGTTCTCGGTACGACTTGGCGACGCGACGCGGGGTGTCCGCGAGTCCTTCGCGGGTCGGATCCTCGCCGATCGCGAGCAGGATCTCATGCACCGCGCGTTCGATGCGGCCGACATCGAAGGAATCGACGTCCGGTTGACTGGTCGTGGATGTGCACGAACGAGCATCGTGGATCATATCGGTCTCCGTGGGTGCTCGATGGTTCGAGGATGGTCAGGTCCGGGATTCGGTTCCTTCGAAAAAACCGAGCGGGCTCATCGGAGCCGAACTCGGATCGGGCCGCGGGCTCGATCCGGATCGACGACCCTTCCCCGCTGGAGGACGTCGACCTCGCCGCGGGCCACGAGTCGCCTCGCCGCGCGGCGGACCGACTCCATGTGTTCTCGCCAGTTCTCCGGATGTGATGCCCGCGCGACTTCCGAAGGGCATATCGATGTGCCTCGGGGTCGTTGGCGAAGCATCTCCAGCATGGTCGATTCGAGATGCGCCTCGCCCTCCTGTCGTCGTTCCCTCCGGCATCGGTTCGAGCAGTAGCGAACCGTGTCCCAGGTCTTCGCCCACTTCCTCCGCCACTCGAACGAACGTCCGCAGGAGACGCAGAGCTTCGGCTCCCGTGCGCTGCTCACGACGTCGCCTCGAAGAGGGTGCGTCCGGCGTGGTTCGGCATCGCGGTGGATGGATCGCGCATGATCGCCCCGGCCGCCGCGACGCCGCTCTCGATCGCATGTTCGACCCTCCCGCCGAGGCACCAGTCCCCGGCGACGACGACGCCTCCTTCGCCGACCGTGAGGTGACTGCGGCCGAGAGGTCGCGTCGTGAGCGCGTATCGCCATCGATGGGCGATGCCCCGGGGAAGTTTCAGATCCAGGGCGTCCTGGACGAGCCTCCTGAGGAGAGATTCGGCGTCCTCGCGATCGAGTTCGAGGTGCTCACGCGTCCATGCGGGGCTCGCGTGCACGGTCCACGCGCCCGATCGCGGTCGGCCGGGACGGCTGTCCTCCGATGCGATCCACGCGAGATCCGGCGACGGATCGATCGCCACGTCGAACCCGGGGTCTGCGCCGGCTCCACTGGTCATCAGGGTCCAGGTCGGGTCGATCAGGACGCTAGCGAGTCGTTCACCGATTCCCGGTTCGATCGGCTCGAGAAGTCGAGCGGCCTGGTGGGGAGGGATCGCCAGGATCACTCTGCTGCCGTGTCCGAGGGTTCCTCCCGATGCGTCGAGCGCAGACCACCCGTCACCGGTTCGCCTCACCTCCGCCACCGTCGCGTCGAAGTGCATGCGAAGATCCGTCTGCAGATGGCGGACGACGGCGTTCATTCCCGGCATGCCGACGTACCACTCGACGTCGGGTTCGGCGATCGAGCCGGTGCGACTCCGTACCCGGGGGTTCCATCTCTCGACCAGCCCGTCCTGGATCCAGCTTCGGTAGAGCTCCCGGCGATGCTCGCCGCGGAGGCGAAGGACCTGGCAACCATGATCGAACGACACGTCTTCGCGGCGTCGCGTGCTCATGCGGCCACCGGGGCCGCGTCCCTTGTCCAGGACGTGGACGTCGTACCCGTGGTCGACGAGGGTTCGTGCGGCCATCGAACCGCAGGCGCCCCCGCCGATCACGAGGACGTCGCAGCGCCGATCGCGGTTCACGTGCTCGAGAAGACGTGGTGCCGAGAGGCGTCTGGCATGTTCCTTCGTCGACCGCGACCGCAGGCTTCCGGTGACCGCCTGCTCCTCCGGGAAGGGCCGGTCGAAGAGGCCGAGACACCAGAGCAGGCCGCCGATCGAATTCGGGTCGTGGCCGTCGAGGGCGTATCGATCGTTGAGATCGATCAGGGTGGCCAACGCCGTCTCGGGATCGGCGCACCACGGTGCGATGGCCTTGCCCCAGGTCATGCGGAGATTGTTGTGGAGCCAGCCGTGTCGGCGGAGTGTCTCCTGGGCGGCATCCCAGAGCCGGTCACCCGTGCGGCCGCGACTCAGGCGTTCCCAGCTCCGGACCGACCGGTCGTCGTGGCGGTGTTCCTCGAGCGTTCGAATCGCCCAGTTCGGAAGCGCCGACAACGATTCATGATCCCGCCTGTTCAGGCAGAAGTGGAACGACAGTTCACGCCAGACCAGAAGTTCATCGAGGAACTTCTCGGGACCGGCGCCCCCGCGACGATGCGCGTCGCGAGCGATCCGAAACGGCGAGATCATGCCATGGTGGATCCACGGAGAGAGCCCGCTGGTGCCGTCGGTCAGTGCGTCGTTGCGGCGTTTCGCGTAGCCGTCGATCCCGGATTCCAGGAACGATTCCCAGCGCCGGACGGCTTCGCTCGAGCCACCCTGGACACCCGGGACCGGGCCCACGGCATGGTCGATGTCCCAGTTCGCGAGCAGGTCGTCGAGATCCACGTTCGCCAGGTCCAACGTCGAGGCGGGGAAATCACCGACCTCCGGTGCTCGCGGGGTCTCGGTGCATGGTGGCCATGGACGGTCGATGCGTTCGGCCCAGCCGGATTCAACCGCGCGTCGGAATTTGAAGGCGCGATCGTGGACGCCACGGACGCCACGTATCGGAACGAGACAGGCCGAATCGACCACGACGAGATCGCCGGGGACTCGTTGGATCATCGCTGCGGTCCAGGCGGGGTAGGGGGCCCGTGGCCAGTCCTCGGTGACGAGGCATCGGCATCGCGAGGCGAGCTCCGACAGCCCGGAAGTTCCACCCACGGCGGGGGGTGGGGTCACGCTCATGCGGATGCCGCGCCCGGCGAGTTCCCGTTGGACCTCCCGCCAGCCCTCGAGCATGAAACGCAGCTGTCGATCGTTGTTGTGTGGATGTCTTCCCCCGAATCCTGCATGTACCACGAGCGGGAGATCGTGAAAACGTGCGATCGTGATCGCGACCTCCAGGGCGGGATTCTCCAACACTCTCGCGGCATGATGGAGCCAGCACACGACGATCTCTCCGGCGTCGCCATGGGAGAGCCAGGTCGCCCGCTCGGCGAGGTGCTCGGGGAGCGGAGTCGGGAGATCGTCGGTGGGCGGGGTCACGTCCCTGGAGCCCGTACCGTCGAGAGGCCGCCGTCCACTCCGATGACCTGCCCGGTCACCCAGGTCGCGTCGCTCGATGCGAGCCACGCGATGATCGGGGCGACGTCCTCGGGAGCGCCGATACGACCCAAAGGATGCATCTTCCGTGAATGCTCGAGAGCACGTTCACTGGAGGTGATTCGAGTGGCCATCGGCGTGTCGACGAGCGCCGGTGCGACCACGTTGACGCGAAGGCCTCGGCCGGCGTAGGTCGCCGCGGCGCTCCGGGCGAGTCCCTCGACGCCGGCACCGGCGGCCGCGATCGCTTCGTGGTTCGGCAGTCCCACCGAGGCGGCGACGGTCGACACCAGAACCACGCTTCCCCCGGTCTTCATGTGGATTCCCGCGGCACGCACGCACGCGAACGCCGTGGTGAGCTTGCTGGCGATGGTCTCCTCCCAGTCGGATGTCGAGAGAAGATGCGCCGGCTTGAGTGTGATGCATCCCGCAAGGTTGACGATCGCCGCGAGTGGTGTATCCGTCGAGAGCTGTCCGACCAGGTCGGCGACCGCATCGACGTCACGAGCGTCGCAGGCATGGCGATCGGCCAGATCCTCGATCTCGTCGAGACGCTCGATTGACCGTCCGGCGCCGTGGACCGTGAATCCCGCGGCCCTGAGGCGTCGAACCACTTGGAGACCGATGCCTCCACCAGCACCGATCACCAACACGCTTCTCTTCGCCTCCGGGGCGTCTTCCAAGATTCCGTTCGAGGGTGACATGTGAATCAGAATTCCTTACGGTGTCGTAAAATGGTCGCCCGACGTCGGGCGTCGCTTGATTGGCATCGCAGATCGCGGTTCGTCCAGGAAGCCACCGAGTTTCACGCTTTGAAGCAGCGTCCGAGTTTCCTCCGCAAGCCGCGGATCCGACGCTACCGGTGATCGACGCGGAGTTGCACGCCCGGGCTCCGATCGGAATCACCTCACGGAGGCGACGACTTGTCATCGCTTGAACCCGCGGATCTGCTCATGGAACTCAAGACGACCCTGAAGCGCGCGGTCGTCGATGCGAAGCACGAGGTCGAAGCCACGCTCGACATGTACTTCCATCACGCCAACGTGGCACCCTTCCTTGCGTATCGACTCATTCAGCGCCTAGTGAGCTCCAACCCTTCGCCACAGTACGTCGGGCGGGTGGCGCGTGCGTT
>PKCT01000147.1 GCA_002862325.1 Phycisphaerae bacterium | reverse complement strand
CCAGATCACCGAGTTCTTCGATCAGACTCCCCACACTGCCGTCGATGAAGAGACCGTTGCGCGGGACGTTCTGGTTGTTGGGGTGTCGGTCCTGGCTGTCCACCAGCAGCGGAAGAAGCCGCCCGCGGGAATGATCGAACAGTCCCAGGAGCTCTCGAGACTCGAAGTTCCGACGGAACGTCTCCAGCTGATCGAGGCTGTATTCCCCACTCATGATCATCGGTACCAGCGCCTGTCCGACCGTGATCTGGACCTGCGGCGCATAGCGGAGCAGACCGGGGACGTAGAGATAGCTGGTTCCGGTGCTGTTGCTCTCGGGATCCCGGTCGCTCGCGCACAGCCAACATGCGCAGTCCTTGTCGATGTAGCCGTCGAGGACTTCGGGCAGGCCGCCCTCGACCTCGTCCTCACCGATCACCGCCGGAATGGGTTCGCAAGAAGGAATCCGGTCACCGATATTGGTCCGATAGGCGGCGAGGCCGAGACCGATCTGGCGGAGGGACGATCGGCAGCTCGTCGACCGCGCCTCCTCGCGCACCATGCTGATCGCGGGCACCGCAAGACCCAGAAGCAGCATGATCACGCCGATGACCGCCACGAGTTCGACGATCGTGAACGCTCGCGGGCTCGGTTTTCGAACATGTCCGGGCATGAGGGGCCTCCGGGGACACGCTTCGCGGGCAGTCGGGGACGGATTCGGGAATTCCAGACTCGGACCTCTCCTATCGTACTTCGCCCGTCCCTCCAGGAAAAGCGCATCCTGGCAACAACCGCCCTCACCACATGACGATGGAGGGGGCAATTCGATCTCGGAGACCGAGCGGAGGGCGAAACGACCGATCAACTCGAACGATCGACGGCCGGCTCGACCCCGAACATCTCGTCTATGAACGCATCGGGATCGAAGGGCTGGACGTCCTCCGGCCGCTCACCGACCCCGATCAGCTTCACCGGCACGTTGAGCGAATCCCGGATCGCCACGACGATTCCACCCCGCGCCGTACCGTCCAGCTTCGCGAGGAAAATCCCGGTCACACCAACCGCCTCGCCGAAGTTCTTCGCCTGGGCGAGCGCGTTCTGACCGCTCGTGGCATCCAGGACCAGCAGCACTTCGTGGGGCGCACCTGGGATCTTCCGCTCCAGGACTTCGCGAATCTTGACCAGTTGTCGCATCAGTCCCGCATCGACGTGCAGACGACCCGCCGTGTCGACCAGCAGCACGTCGGCCTTCCTGGACAGCGCCGAATCCGCCGCATCGAAGACCACGGCAGCGGGATCCGCGCCGGCCGCACCCCGAACGAGATCGACGCCGAGCCGATCGGCCCAGATCGCCAACTGCTCGACCGCCCCGGCCCGGAAGGTGTCCGCCGCCGCGAGGACGACGCTCCTTCCCTCCTGCCTCAGCGACTGCGCGATCTTGGCGACGCTCGTCGTCTTTCCGACTCCGTTGACGCCGACGACCAGAACGACGGTCGGGGCGGTGTCGGCCACCGCGATCCCCGGCGACTCGCCGTCCCATCGTCGCTTCAGTCGATTCTTGAGGAAATCGATGGCGTCCTCGCCCCGTTCGAGCTCGCCGCTGCGCACGGCGACCCGAAGTTCCTCGACGATCTCGCTCGTCGTCCGCACCCCCACGTCGGCCCCGATCAGACGTGCCTCGATCTCGTCGATGAGCTCGTCGTCGAGCTGCCGGCCGGAAAGCAGCGAACGCAAGCCGTCGCCGAAAGCGTTTGCAGTCCGTGAAAGCCCTCTGCGAACCGCTTCGATGGTGCGCTTGAAGAACCTCACGCCTTGGCTTCCTCGGCGATTCGATCGAGGACCGCGTTCACGAATCCGCCCGACTCCTCGGTGCCGAACTCCCGAGCGAGCTCCACCGCCTCGTTGATCGCTACCTTGACGGGAGTGCCTTCCACGTAGATCTCGTGAAAGGCGAGCCGCAGAAGATTCCGATCGATCATGGCCTGCCTGCGCACCGGCCAGTCCGGTGTCAACGCCTCGATCTTCGCGTCCGCCTCGCTCCGGGTCCGCCAGCCCGCCTGGGCCAGTTCGAGGCCTCGCGCCTGCGCGTCCGACTCGGCACCGGAATCGACCAGGCTCTCGCGGACGAGATCGTCGTCGACCCCGGGGTCGGCGTCGTACTGGTACATCGCCTGCAATGCGCACCGTCGTATGGATCGATCAAGTCTCACGGGAAGCGCCCCTCTTGATCTCGCGACCGATGCGGGCGGCGGCCACCACCGCGTTCATCGATTCGGCGCCCTTGTTTCCACGAGCACCGCCCGCCCGCGCCTTCGCCTGATCCAGATCCTGGACCGTCAGCACCCCGAACGCCACCGGCAACCCGCTGCGCACCGACAATCGGGCGAGCTCGTTCGCGACGGCGCCGTTGATCCATGCGTCGTGCGTCGTCTCCCCCCGGATCACGCAACCCAGACAGACCACGCCATCGAAGCGGCCAGAGGACACGGCGATGCCCGCGAGACCGGCGAGCTCGAAGGCGCCGGGCGAATCGAAGACCTCCAGATTACCGGGGTCCCCGCCCGCTTCGAGGAAGGAATCCCGGGCGGCCGATTCCAGGGAGGAGGTGATCTCCTCGTGGTATCGACTCACCAATACGGCGATTCGAAGGTCTGTGGCGTCGCGTTGCGTCGTATCAGAGAGACTCATGAGGCACTCATTGGGGGGGTCGAGGGGGCGATTTCGGATCATCATCCTACGTCCTCCGGGAGGGAACGGGTAGCATCGCGCTGTGCCCACGCTGTCCTCGCAGATTCTCCCGGCGTTCCGCCTGACTCGACTGTCGCTCGTCTTCGGTGCGGTCGCCGACGCCTGGTTCGTGATCGTCTTCACGCGAGGCGACGCCATCTACAACCATGTCCCGTCCTATTCGATTCCGCTTGCGGTCGATCTGGCCCTGGCGGCCATCCTGACCATCGGGCTCTTCGCGTTCGCCGGCACGCTGAACGATCTCCTCGACCTCCGCCACGATTCGACCTTTCGACCGGACCGTCCACTGCCGTCCGGACGGATTCGGTCCAGTCAGGCGGTGGTCATCGCGGTCGGCTCCCTGCTGGCCGCGATCGCCGCCATGATCCCCTTCGGCAGCGCTGCCCTGGTCTTCGGCGTACTCGCCGCTACCGGGATCCTCTTCTACGACGCGATGGGCAAGTATCTGCCGGCTCTCGGTGTCCTCATCGCGGGGCTCATCCATGGAGCCCACATGATGATCCCCAATCCCGAACTCGCCTTCAGCGGGCCCGTATGGCTGATCTTCAGCCACGTGGTCATGATCGGGGTGGTGGTGCACATGGTCGAGCGAAAACGACCGCGGCCGACGGGTACGAGCATCGGGCTCACCGTTCTCGGGTGGATCGTCTGCTCGGTCCTCATTCTGGGCCTTCCGGCCCAGGGGAGTCTCGAGGGCGGCTTCATACCCGCCGATCTCGACCTCGACACGTTGATATGGCCAGCGGCGGCCGTCGTCCTCTTCACCGCGATCGCTCGCCGCAAGCTCGCAGGCCAACCGGGCCCCATCGGCGCCGAGAAGCTACGACGCTACGGAGCTATGTGGCACGCGGTGTACGCATCGGCCTGGTTCGCCGGGCTGGGACGCTGGTCTGAGGCGGGCGTGTTCTTCGGCCTCGCCATCCTGGGGCTGCTGGCGATGACGATCCTCCGCGAGATTTCGGTCGACGATCCGGGCCTTGTGGGCTATCGCGCCTGAACGCCGCGACAGGGTACGCGGTAGCATTTCGGGCAGCATGCATCCCTCGTCCATGTCCAGCCTGGCGGTGCTCTCGACGGTCCTCGGCCTGAGCGCGATCGCGGCCACGGCATCGAGCGAACCGAGCGATCTCGATCCTCCGTCGGAGGCCCAGGAAGTCGGCATCAACGGCAGCAGCCTGGGAGGATTCGTGCTCCCGATCCTGCCGATCCAGCACGACCTCGAGATCAGCACCACGCAGGCCACCCGCTGGCGGATCGACGACACCCAACGGCTCCTGCTGCAGGGCGACGTGGAGATCGAACTCGGGACCTACTCCTTTCGCAGTGAAACCGCCGTCCTGTGGATCAATCGGCTGCCGAGCGCCGACGGGCTCAAGACGCAGATCGCAGCCTGGTTTCCCTCGGTGGCGGAGCCGAATCGTCGGGCGGGGCTCGGCGCCAGCGGACGCGACGTCCTGGTGACCGCCACCATCGACGGCGAGGTCAAGCTCCGCGCCGTGGTCATGGGCGAGGGCCCGGTTCGTTCGGCCGTCGTCGCACGAGGCGAGGCGCGGCTGGCGAAGCATCTCCGCCGCATCGCATCTCCACCTTTGCCCCGGCTCTCCCGACAGATCGGTGTGAAGCTTCCCCCGCTTCCGCCGAAACCGATCCTCGAACCGGGTGGATCGATCACCCGATCGGTCGCGGAGGAGGAGCCTCCGAGCGCGTCATCGATCCTTCTCCCGGAATCCGGCGACGGAGAGCTCCCCATCTTCGATCCTCGGGGCCTCGTCTCCTTCAACGCGAACGAAGTCGTCATAGACGAGTCCAAGGACGCGATCATCGTGGTCGGATCGGTGGTCATCGACTATGACGGCACGAACACGATCGACGATCTTCGTCGACTCTCCCTCGTCGCCGAACGAGGCGTGGTGTTCCTGAAGTCCGACACGATCAAGACGCTCCGCGAAGGTGGATCCGTCGTCCAGGCGGAGTCGATCGAAGGCATCTACCTCGAGGGCGCCGTCCGCGCGACCGACGGCAGCTACACCGTGCGAGGCTCCAGCGTCTACTACGATCTTCCGAACAACCAGGCGGCGGTCATGGACGCGGTACTCCGAACGTACACGCGAAAGGGACGCAATCTTCCGGTCTACGCCCGCGCCGAGGAGCTTCGTCAGGTGGCGAGCGACCAGTGGCGCGCGAAGCGAGCCACGGTCTCGACGAGCGAGTTCTTCACCCCCCACCTCTCGATCGGACTTGACCGGATCACGATCTCGGAGCGGACCGACGCGTCCGGCGACTCGACCACCTGGCTCGAGGGCGACGGCCTCACGATGGCGGCGTTGGGAATCCCCTTCTTCTACTGGCCCAGCTTCGAAGGCGAAGCCGAGTCTCCGCCCCTCAAGGAGGTTCGTTCCGGATACCAGCGATTCAAGGGTCTGGGCATCTCCACCGAGTGGGACCTCTTCCAGCTGCTCGGACTCGCCCGTCCGAAAGGCGTGGAAGCGGAACTCCTGCTCGACGGCTGGCTCGAGCGCGGTCCCGCCGCCGGATTGGTGCTCGACCTCAGCTCGATCGGCGGCGTCTCCGGCCGAGGTCGACTGGACGCCTACGGTCTCTACGACTTCGGCGGCACGGATCGGTCGTCCGCCGGCGTCGACGTGACGATCGAGGAGGAGATGCGGGGCCAGATCGTCGGCGAGTATAGAGCCACGCTTTCGGCGGATCTCTATCTCGAAGCACAGCTCTCCTATCTTTCGGACGAGACGTGGGCGACCGCGTGGCGGGAACGCGAGTACCGGAGTCGCCGGGAGTACGAGAGCAGCCTCTACCTCAACTACTCGCCGGACAACACGGCCCTCTCCGTCCTGGCGCGGAGCCAGCTCAACGAGTTCATGTCCAACGGATGGGCGATCGCGAGCCAACCCTACTTCGTCGAGAAGCTCCCGGAGATCAACTACGACCGAGCGGGCGACGACATCGCAGACGTCGTGACCTGGTCGAGCACGTGGAACTTCGCGAACATGCGGATCTCGCCCACCGCCGGCACCGCGAACAGCCTCGGCGTACGACCGCAGACCTTCGGAATCTCCGCCGGCGACGTCCCGGTGCAGGATCTCTACTCCGACGCGGGCTACACGGACGAAGCCGTGCAACGCTTCTACACGCGGCAGGAATTCGCCCTGCCGCTCTCGGGCGAAGGCTGGGCGGCGGCTCCATTCGTGTTCGGACGCTTCAACGGCTACATGAACGGCGACGACGACGAGTATCGCCGGCAGCAGTCGCTCGATCCCGACCTGGGTGACTACGGCGTGATGCTCGGTGGCGGCGTCCGCGCCTCGACGCAGTTCCAGACCGTCGACAACACGGCCAGAAGCCGCACCTTCGACGTCCACCGTCTGCGGCACATCCTCGAGCCGTACACGACCCTGTGGTACGGGTGGGATTCGCAACCACCGGGAGCGTTCCCGCTCTACGACCAGCGGGTCGAAGGGGCGACCGGTGGCACCGCGGCCCAGATCGGCATGCGGCAGACGCTTCAGACCCAGCGGGGTGGACCGGGGAATCGCGTGTCGGTCGACATGCTCGTCCTCAACTACGGAGCCGTCTTCAACGACGGCTCGGACGACTTCCAGCGCACCGATCTGATCGGCCCGAACGGGCAGCCGAATCTCTACGCCTGGACCCAGTCCCCCTATCCGTCCTTCGAACGCTGGGAACCCGAGCTGAGCCAGTGGGGTTCGCACGCCTACGGCAGTGCGCTCTGGCGCGTGAGCAGCTCGCTCAACATCGCCGCCAACGGCCTCTTCAACTGGGAGACGCGAGAGGTCTACGACTACTCGGGAAGCGTCCCGACCCTTCGTACGATGTCGGGGCTCCTCCGCGGATCGACCGGTGTGGAACTCACCCACAATCCCGACACCTCGTCGTACGTCGAGTACCGCTACCTCGCCGCGAGCGAGGACGAGCTGCTTCAGGCGGGACTGACCTACCGGATAGGTCGTCTCTATCAGCTCGGTCTCGGTCCGCAGTATGACCTCCGACGAGGAGAGTTCCGGGCCGCGAGCGCCACCCTGAGACGAACCCTCCCGGACTTCGACTTCCTGATCACCGTCCAGTACGACCTGATCCAGGACGAGACGACATTCGGGCTCAAGCTCTCGATACCGCCGCAACCCGGCGTCGGCTTCCCAACCTACTGATTCATCGAGATGCGGCGACCGACGCTGCACCCGCCGTGGTGAGCTTGCGACCACGCTGGGTCCTGGCCAGGAAGCCGATCTGCAGCAGATACGGCTCCACCACGTCCTCCAACGTTCCGGGATCGTCGCCCATCGTGGCCGCGATCGCCTCGAGCCCCGCGGGTCCGCCCTCGTAGATCTCCGCCAGGACCCGAAGGTACTTCCGATCGATCTCGTCGAGACCCAGATCGTCGACCCCCTCGAGGGCGAGCGCGTCGGTGACCGCGGCGACGTCCACGACGCCCCGGCCGCGCACCTGCGCGAAGTCGCGAACCCGTCGGAGCAGTCGGAGCGCGACGCGCGGCGTTCCGCGGCTTCGAGAAGCGATCGCGTCGAAACCTTCGTCCCTGACCGCTTCGATCGCGAGCCTCTCGGCGGCCCTACGGAGGATCGAAACGAGATCCGACTCGGGGTAGTACTCGAGATGGTGGGTGATGCCGAAGCGGGCTCGCATCGGCTGGGTGAGCATGCCCGCTCGCGTGGTGGCGCCGATCAATGTGAAGGGCTTCACCGTGAGCGAGATCACCTTGGCGTGCATCCCGCTGTCGACGGTGAAGTCGACCTTGAAGTCCTCCATCGCGGGATAGATGTACTCTTCGACCGACGCGGGGAGGCGATGGATCTCATCGATGAAGAGGATGTCCCCCGCCCCGAGCTTGGTGAGCGTGCCGACCAGGTCGGCGGCCTTGGTCAGCGCCGGCCCGCTGGTGACCCAGGCCTTGGTGCCCATCTCCTCCGCGACCACGTGGGCCAAGGTCGTCTTGCCCAGACCGGGTGGACCGTGCAGGAGCAGGTGCTCCATAGGCTCGTCCCGTCGACGAACGGCTTCTAACGCGATGGTGAGACGCTCGATCAAGGCGGCCTGACCGACGTACTCGGAGATGGTGCGCGGTCTGACCGCCGGCGCCGCATCGGCGTTGTTCGCACCGGCGTTCCGAGGGCCGGGATCGCGTCGTTCGGGGTCCCCCGCCTGAGATTCGCTGGAGAGAATCCGTTCTCGTGCCATGGCCCCATCATCGCCGGTGGACCTGCTCACCGCCAGTCCAACCGGTCAAGAGCCCCGGACTTCGGGGACGTTCTCCGCGTCGGGATCGCTCTCGAAGTACCCCTCGGGCTCGAATCCTCCGATTCTGGCGATCAGACTCGTCGGAAACGAGACGCAGAGCTGGTTCAACTCGCGAACGTTGGCGTTGAAGAATCGACGTGCGGCGGCGATTCGATCCTCGGTCAGGACGAGCTCCTCCTGGAGATCCCGGAATCGCTCGTCGGCCTTGAGCTCGGGATACGACTCGCACCTCGCCACCAGATGGTGCAGCTCCCGTCCCAGGGCCTGTTCGTCCGCGCTCTGATGGGATGGCGCCTGGTGATTCGACTCGGCGCGATTCCGAAGTTCGACCACGGCGACCAGAAGATCGCGTTCGTGGGCGGCATATCCCTTCACGGTCTCCACCAGCCTCGGAACGAGGTCGTACCGACGCTTCAACTGCACATCGACGTCCGACCAGGCGTTCGACCGGTGCAGCCTCGCCGCGACCAGTCGGTTGTAGATCACGATCGCCCAGACGAAGGGCAGAAGAAGGATCACCCCGACCACGATCAGTACCGGGATCAAGACCGATCCTCCGTCGTCGAGAGGGAGGCCTGGAGATGCTTCGGCCATCGCTCGAGAAGCGCACCGGTCCAATCGATCATTCGGTCGAAGCGTTCGGGCTGCCATCGATTGGCCCCGTCGGAGACGCAGATCAGATCGTCGTCGAACTCGATGGCGGGTGGTGGATCCGCGAGCAGGAACTCCATCATCCGCTGGTCGATCAGGTCGTAGGCGAATCGCTTGTCGTCGCTGGACACGTGGAACGTGCGGCTGAACTCAACGCTTTCGAAGTCGATGTCGTCGAATCCCAGCACACCCTTCACCCGGTCGAAGAAACCCTCCCGGCGGACGATCGTCTCGGGACAACGGCCGATCGGGTTCGTGAGCACGAGGTAGCTGAATCGATAGGTCTTCGTGGACCGGTGCTTGCCCGACCCGCTGGTCACCTTGTAGAGGAAGTCCCCGGTCTCGACGTGGGATCGATGGTCGCCCACCTGGACCTCTCCGGTCGCGATGTTCCACGCCCTGCGTGAGTGCCCTCGTCGGAACATCGCGAACCGCGCGAATCGTTCGTCGGCGCTTCGATCGACCTGCGGACTGAATCGGAGCCCTCGAGCCTCCGCGAATCCCTTGAGGGCCGTCGTCCGCTTCTTCTCGTGGAGATGGGCGAGGACGAGGCCGGTCGCCACGATCCCGACCACCAAGATGATGAGGAGGACCTCCATGGGCGCACCTCGACCTGGGGACGTTGATCAGAATTCGACCTTGGGAGCCTGCTTGACCGCGGCCGCCTCGGCTTCGTCGAGCTCGAAGAAGTCCATGCTGGTGAAGTTGAACATTCCGGCGATGATGTTCGAGGGGAACGTCTTGGCCGCCGCGTTGTAGTTGTTCACCGACTGGTTGTAGTGCTGGCGGGCGAAGCCGATCTTGTTCTCGGTGCTGGTCAACTCCTCCTGCAACTGCAGGAAGTTGGTGTTGGCCTTCAGATCGGGGTACGCCTCGGCCACGGCGAAGAGCTTGCCCAGGGCCTGGGTCAGCATGTTCTCCGCCCCCGCCTGGGCGGCGACACCATTGGCGTCGACCGCGGCGGACCGAGCCGCCGTGACCCCTTCCAGGGTCTCCTTCTCGTGGGAGGCGTAGCCCTTGACCGAGTTCACCAGGTTGGGAATCAGGTCGTGCCGCCGCTTCAGCTGGACATCGATGTCGCTCCACGCGTTCTCCGCGTTCAGCTTCTTTCTTTGGAGGGCGTTGTAGAGACCGATCGCGAACAACGCGAACAGCACGATCAACGCAAGCGGCACCAGGATCACGAGAATCAGTATCAGTGACATGTACGGGCTCCAAGAGGCGGATCGGTCCGATCGTCCTGCATCTGAGTCTATCGAGAGCCGGTCTCGCCCGGCGTCTCGGCGACCTGAATCGCACCCAGAAGCGTCGAGAACGGTTCGAAGGACGCGAGGACCTGTGTCGCACCTTCGTCGCGAAGTTCATCGGCTCGCCCGCCGTTCGCGATCCCGAGAAATCCGATGCCCAGCGACCTCGAGGCTCGCACGTCCCAGATTCCGTCTCCGACGTAGACGAGCCGGTCGAACGTCCGACCATATCGGGACTCCGCGCGCTCTCGCGCGATGGTCACGATCGATTCGCGAGGATGTGCGTCGTCGGCGTGGGCCGCCGGCACCCCTTCGGCCCGTATGCCCGCCGTCTCCAACTTCAGGTTCGCGGTGACCCGCCAGCCGCCGGTCGCGATGGCGACACCCCAACCCGACGCCTCGAGTTGATCGAAGAGCTCGATCGCGCCGGGCACCGGTCGGGAGACGCCGCCGTCACGGGCGATCGCGTCCCGCACCCGTCGAACGAACGCGTCGCGGACCAGCGCCACCTGAAGTCGAATCGGCCGCAGGTCGGTCCGATCGCGGATGAGCTGGGTCGCGATCGCCTCGTCGGTCGAATGGTCGTAGCGCGACCAATCCGTCTCGATCTCGGGAAGACCGAGGACCTCCGACGCGGCGTCGCTCCAGCACCGATCGTCGAGGTCGCTCGACCGGCATAGGGTTCCGTCGACATCGAATATCGCGAGCCCGTTCATCCGTGCGCACCTCCAGTTCGCGGAACGTCGATCACATCGTCGCCGGCGGTAGAGTATCAATGCGCACCACCCTTCCCGAGGAAGCCATGACCAACCCCGACGCGACCCACCGAGCACTCGCCCATCTGGATCCATCGAGTCGTCCCCGGCGCATCGTGCTCGGATCCGCACCGGGTCGAGTGAACCTGATCGGAGAACACGTCGATCACGAGGATGGCGTCGTGCTTCCCGTCGCGATCGACCGCCGAGCCACGGTCGCGGTGGCGGCGAGCCTGGACGGCGGGACGACGATCAGTGCCCCGGACATCGACGCCTGCGAACGGATCGCCGGACCACCTCCGGACGCGCCTCTGGACGGAGTGGAATTCGCGAACCACCTTCTCGGCGTCCTCAAGGCCGCGGGCGGCAGCGACGCACCGCTCGATCTCTCGATCTTCAGCGACGTGCCGATCGGCGCCGGCGTCTCCTCGAGCGCCGCGATCGAAGTCGCTTGCGGCGCGGCCTTCTCGGTGTTCCGCGGCGACGACCTGCCCGATCCCAGGACGCTCGCCGCCTGGGCCAGATCGTCCGAACATGAATTCGTCGGTACGCCCTGCGGCTGGATGGATATGCTCGCGTCCGCCGCGGGGCTGAAGGATCACGCGCTTCGCATCGACTGCCGAGACCTCTCGATCGAGCCGATACCGCTTCCTCCGGCGGACCAGTTCGCCCTGCTCCTCTTCGACAGTGGAGTCAGACATCGTCTCTCGGACGGAGGCTACGCCGATCGACTCGGCGCATGCGAACGGGTGCGAGCCGCGCTCGGCAAGTCGATGCGGGATGCGACGCTGGAAGACCTCGAGCGCGCCGAGTTGGATCCGACCGACCGGATGCGAGGCAGGCACGTCGTCACCGAGATGACACGGGTCGACGCTGCGGTGGCCGATCTGAGGCGAGGCGATCTCGACTCGTTCGGCCAGCGTCTGTTCGACGGACACGACTCCCTTCGGTCCCTCTTCGAAGTCTCGGTTCCCGAACTCGACCTCATCGTCGACAAGGCCCGTGATCTGGTCGGCCGGGGCGTCTACGGCGCCAGGATGACCGGCGGCGGGTTCGG
>PKCT01000037.1 GCA_002862325.1 Phycisphaerae bacterium | reverse complement strand
GTGAGACCATGAGCGATCGTCGACCATACGTCGGAGGCAACTGGAAGATGAACGGCAGCCTGGCGATGGCGGCCGAACTCGCGGACGACGTCGCCGCGGCCACCCGCGAATCGGCCCTTCACGTCGATATCGCGATCTTCCCTCCCTTCCCCTATCTCCAGGCGGTCGGCCACGCGCTTCGTGGCGAGGAGATCGCGACCGGGGGCCAGGACTGCTGTCCTCATCTGGAGGGGGCCTACACGGGTCAGACTAGTCCGGCGATGATCGCCGATCTCGGCGGTTCGGCCGTCCTGGTTGGGCATTCGGAGCGGAGACACGGGCTCGGAGAATCCGACGAGCTCCTGGCGGCCAAGCTCCGGGCCGGCCTGGCGGCGGGGCTCACGGGGGTCCTGTGCGTAGGCGAGACGCAGACCGAGCGATCCGAGGGAATCGCGGCTGAGGTGGTCGAAAAACAGGTTCGACGTGGACTGGAGGGCCTGGATCGGGATCTCGTCGCCCGGACCGTGATCGCCTATGAGCCGGTCTGGGCGATCGGTACGGGGGTCACCGCCACTCCGGACGATGCCCAGACCGCTCACGCGGGGATCAGATCGCTCGTCCGGGTGTTGTATGATGGGGAACTCGCCGATTCGCTTCGAATTATCTACGGTGGCTCGGTCAAGGCCGGCAACGCCGAAGAACTCTTTTCCCAGCCCGACATCGATGGTGGGCTGATCGGAGGGGCGAGTCTGAAGTCGGAAGACTTCAGTGCCATCTGCCGGGCCGCCGGCCTCGTTCGATCCTGAACCGACCGACTCGCACGGTTCGTTCCTGTCCTCGCTGGGAATCCTGCCTTGTCCACCACGATGTTCATCCTGACGGTCGTCTTCCTCATCGTCTCGATCGGGCTGATCCTCTTCATCCTCGTCCAGCGTCCACAGGGCGGTGGTCTCGCGGGCGCGTTCGGCGGCGCCGGGGGTGGGGGTACCGACACGGCGTTCGGTGGTCGTACCGGAGACGTTCTGACCGTGGGTACGGTCGGTGCGTTCTGCATCTATCTGACCCTCGCGATCGTCCTCAACATCATCGACAATCCCGGTGCGGCCGCGGATGTCGGTGAGGCGACGCCGGCGACGGAGACGTCGACGGACGGGGCGTCCACGGATGCGGCTCCGACGGATGCGAGTGGAACGACCATGACGCCGGTCACGACGACACCTGCCACGACGACACCTGCCACGACGCCCGCACCGACCGCGCCGGCCCCGGGCCAGGGTGGTTGAAGAAGGACTCCGAAGGAGCGCCCATGACCGCATCGACGATCCGTTCCATGACCGGCTTCGGCTCCGCCAGCCGAGAGGTCGAGGGTGCGAGGTACGGGGTCGAGATCCGTTCGGTCAACAACAAGTTTCTGAAGACGGTGGTCAGGCTCCCCGAAGAGCTCGCGGCGATCGAGACCGAACTCGAGACCGCGGTGGCCAAGCGGGTTCGCCGCGGCAGCATCATGGTCACCGTCAGGTTCGTGCCCGGAGGCGAACAGATCGCCGATTCGATCAATCTCGAGGCGGCCCGTCGAATGATCACGGGTCTGCACGACGCGGTGCCGGGGACGCTGCAGGATCGGGTCACCGTGGACCTTTCCACCCTTCTGCTGGTTCCTGCGATCACGGAGTCCAACGGGGTCGACCGAATGGTGGAGGCGGCTCGTCCAGTGCTCCTCGAGCTGCTCGACGAGGCGTGCGGACATCTCCTTGAGATGCGCACGCGGGAAGGTGAGGCGGTTCGATCGGAGCTCGTCGACTTCGGCGGACGGATGCGAACGCTGCTCGATGAGATCTCGAACCGCGCTCCCGAGGTGGTCGAGTTGTATCGGGATCGTCTGCACCAGCGCATCGAGACCCTCCTCGCGGAGGTCGGAACCCACCTCGACGAAAGCGATCTGGTTCGCGAGGTGGCGATCTTCGCGGAGCGAAGCGACATCGCCGAGGAGATCCTTCGACTCGGTGGGCATATCGACCAGTTCTACGATCTTCTCGCGACGGAAGATGGAGAGCCCGTCGGGCGCACCCTCGACTTCCTGACCCAGGAGATGCTTCGCGAAGCCAACACGATCGCGAGCAAGTCATCGGATGCGGCGATCACGCGTGCGGTGGTCGATATTAAGGGCCTCATCGATCGCATCAAGGAACAGGCGGCGAACGTCGAGTGACGGCGTCCGAGGACGAGGCGAGGAACGGTCGGTTCGAGCCCGACGAGACCATCGACGCCGGCACGGCCATCGATCTGCCGGCAACCGACGGATCGGAACATGGGGGACGGTCGCGGTTCGCTCCGGAGGAGCTCCGACGGGTCATCGCCGCGTTTCCGCTGACCGGCGTCGAGCGCATCCAGGAGTTTCCGGCCGGGTCCTGGCGTGCGCCGAAGGTCCATCTGAGCTCGTCCGAGGGGACCTTTCTCCTGAAACGACGCCAGGCGGGCGAGAAGACGATCGCGCGCACGACGTTCTCCCATCTGCTGCAGTTCCATCTCTTCGATCATGGAGTACCCGTCGCGCGGATCATCGGAACGAGGGGCCGGAACGCGTCGATGCTGGTCGACGGCGATCAGGTCTACGAACTCTTCGAGTGGGTGTCGGGACGGCGGATCATCAAGGTGCCGATCGAGGTGCGCGAGGCGGGGCGGATCCTGGGGCGGTTGCACCGCCGCGCGGGGGAGTTTACCGAGCCGATGCCGGTCGACGTGACGGGCGTGTTCGCGCCGGTTCTTCCGGAGAAGATGTTCGAGCAGGCGATGGTCGCGGTCCGGCGACGAGAGGACGACGTCGACGAAGGCGAACTTCTCGCGGATCTGAAGGCCGTTCGGAGTCACCTGCTGGAGTCGCACGATCGCATCCTTGCGTCGGGATGGCATCGACTCCCGGAGCAGCCGATCCACGGCGATTGGCATCCGGGGAATCTGATCTTCTCGAAGATGGAACCCTCCCGGGAGGGTGGGAGCGTGGTTCGTGCGATCATCGACTTCGATGCCGTGAGACTGGAACCGCGGATCGTCGATCTCGCGAACGGTCTTCTTCACTTCGCCATGCGGAGCGACCGGACGAAGTCCGCGGCGGATTGGCCCATATCGCTGTCGCCCGGTCGGATGAAGGCGCTCCTGGTCGGATGGCGCGAGGTGGTGGGAGGGATCCGACCGGAGGAGGGCACGTGTCTTCCCTGGCTGATGATCGAGGTCCTCCTCAAGGAGACGATCCGGCCGATCGCTCGCACCGGCACGTTCGCCTCCGTCCCGGGGAGCAGCTTCCTCCGAGCCGCCCGGGCCAAGGCGGACTGGATTCGTCGATACGCGGACCAGATCGAGGTACTCTTCAGGAATTCCTGACTGGTGCGTGCGTCCGGAGAGGGCTAGGCTGAATGGTATGAAGCTCAGACTCCTCTCGATTCTGCTGATGTTCGGTGTCGCTCCCCCGGCGCTCGACGCGGCATCCTTCGAGCCTCGGCAGCAGGTGATCCGACGGATGCCGCAGCCGAGGGCGAGTCAGGGCATGGTCGATCTCAAGGCGGTGCGAACCACGGCCATTCCGGATGTGATCGAACCTCTCGTCGCCGATCTCGCGGATCCCTCCTGGGCGGTTCGCGAAGCCGCGACCGCACGTCTTCGAACCATGGCGTACCCGGACGAGGCGTTGATGCGGGTCCTCGATCAATGGTCGCTCACCCAGGAACAGCGACAACGGATCCTCAACATCATCGACTACCGCATCACGTCCCGGAAGCGCGGGGCGCTTGGGATCCGGATGACGCCGAACAACATCGACGGCATCGTGGGCATCGTCGTGACCGATCTCATCGACGGCCTGCCGGCGCGTCGGGTCCTCGAGGTCGACGACGTCATCCGTCGCATCGACGGGGTGGAGATTCGAACGAACGAGGATCTGATCAGGCACGTCCAGCAGCTCCCCCCGGGCCGACGGATCGAAGTGGAAGTGCTCCGGTCGCTTCGCGAGGAGACGCCCGATCCGGAGGACCCGGCGGATCTCGTTCTCAGCGACAGCGGTCGGCGATTCCAGGTCGTCCAGGTCGAGTTCGCCCTGGGCTCCTACGACAAGCTCGGCGACGATCCCAGAGTCAGCAACCCGGAAACGAACCGCCGCCGCCAGCAGGTCAGGCGCATCCGGGAGCAGTGGGCGGTCCCAGTCGATCCCGTGATCCCCTCGGAATCGAGCACCGATCCTCGTCCCTGAGACGGCTCGCGATCAGCCACGACCCCCGAGGGGGTTGTGGAAATGTTCATTCTGGACCGGCACCAGCGCCTCGAGCACGTGCTCGAGGACCTCGGCCGGCGAACCGATGGCCGAAACGTCGGTGACGATGTTCGAGTCGTAGTGATTGAGCACCGGGCTCGTCTCCCGGTCGTAGACCTCGAAGCGACGACGGATGACTCGTTCGTCGGCGTCGTCGAGCCGATTCTCCTTGATGGCCCGCTTCTTCATTCGCTGGACCATGGCGTCGAGATCCGGGCACACCAGGTGGATGATCTTCAACACGTCGATGTACGGCTCCAGAGCCTTCGCTTGGCCGAGACTACGCGGAATCCCATCGAGCACCAGAAGGTCGACCTTCGGCTTGTAGAGGCTCAGCACGGTCTGCGCGTGCATGTTCTGTCGCCACATCTCGACCGTGAGCTGGTCGGGCACGAGCTCACCCTTGGAGGAGTACTCGAGGAATTCCCGTCCGAGTTCGCTCGTGGTGTCGAGCGAGCGAAAGACGTCGCCGCAGGCGAGATGAAAGAATCCCGGAATCTGCCCCAGGATCTTTCCCTGGGTCCCCTTGCCGGCGCCCGGAGCACCGAAGAGCAGGATGGTCTTGTAGCGGTCAGGCATGGAGGGACTCCAGGGAGGTGTGGGGAATGGAGTATCGGTCAATTCGCCGGAATCTTCCAGCCCGGAGGACCCGCTCGGCGACAGGGTCTCCACGACGACCGGTCAGAACTGGCGAATCCACCCGTAGGACGGGTAGGGTCGTCCGGCGATGCACGGCGGGTGTTCGCCGAGTCGATGTGCCCGGGAAGCGAGGACCTATGCGTGGGATCGCCGCAGAATGGATCTTGAGGGGTGGCGCGTTTTCGGACGGTATGGGGTCGGAACAAGGACCCGGATCGGCCGAGCCACTCTCCGCCCGCGTGGTGCGAGCTCGAGAACTCGAGCCCCCGGTGAGCTTCCAGGACGGTGGTTACGCCCAGATCCGTCCACCGGAAAGTCTCGCGGACGTCGCGGCGGCGAGTCGACTGCTGGCCGAACGGCTCCGTGACGGCACGTCGATCGTCGTCCATGGCGACTACGACTTCGATGGGATCGCCGCCTCGTCGATCCTCCGTCGGGGTTGTCTGCTGATGGAGCCGGGCGCCTCGATCGAGGTCGTCCTGCCGAATCGATACGAGACCGGGTACGGACTCTCCGATGCCGGTGTCCTGGAACTGGCGGATCGTGGCGTCGGTCTCATTGTGGCGGTGGATTGCGGCATCTCCGCCCACGGCCCGATCGCGGCGGCTCGTGCTCGTGGGGTCGACGTCGTGGTGGTTGATCATCACACCATCTCGCAGGATGCCGACGGTGCGCTGGATCTGCCGGACGCCAACGTGGTCGTCCATCCCCACCTGCCGTCGCCCGAGGACGGGCGTCCATTGGGCGATCTCTGCGGCGCCGCGCTGGCGTTCAAGCTGCTCTGGGCCACCGCTCGAGAGTTCTATGGATCCGATCGGCTGCCCGAGGTGATGAGGCGGGAGCTCGTCGAGGCCACGATCCTGGGAGGACTCGGAACCATCGCGGATGTCATGCCCCTGGTCGGCGAGAATCGAGCGATGGCGACCCTCGCGTTGCGGAGTCTTCCCGGAACCAGGATGGTCGGCTTGCGGGCGTTGCTGGCGGAAAGCGGCTACGACCAGGCGATGGGCGCCGTCCACGAGGAACTCGTCCAGTTCCAGCTCGCACCGCGGATCAATGCGCTCGGCAGACTCGGATCGGCGATGCCGGCGATCGAACTTTTCTGCGATCTCGATGACGACGATGCCGGTCGCCGCCGTGCCGCGGAACTGGCGGCCGCGATCTCGGAGGTCAACAAGGCGCGACGTCGCGAGGAGGGTCGGATCGTCGAGGAGGCGATTGCGCGTGCCGAATCCGAGGGGCAGGCCGGTGACGACCACCCGATCGTCGTCCTTTCGGCGCCGGGGTGGAAGCGTGGTCTGGTGGGCCCCGCTTGCGCCAAGCTGGTCGATCGATTCTCCCGCCCCGTGGTCCTCTTCGAGGAGGGGGACGACGGTCTCGCCCGCGGTTCGGCCCGCTCCATCGAGGGGTATTCCATCCATGACGGACTCCAGTCCGCGAGTGACATCCTGGAACGGTTCGGCGGCCATGCCGCAGCGGCCGGCTGTACCGTCCGAGTGGATCGGGTCGCGGAGTTGAGGGCGGCGCTGCTGGCCCATGCCCGCTCGAAGTTGTCTGGACGCGTCGGGGGATTCGAACCGACCATCTCGATCGACTGTCGCGCCGCCGTGACCGAGCTGGCGTCGATCGACCACATCAACGAGCTCCGCAGCCTGGCGCCCTTCGGTCAGGGGCATGCACGTCCGACGATGTTGATCGAGACGGTGCATCCGGTCGAGACCAGATGGGTGGGCGCCTCCAGCGACACGTTGCAGATGAGCTTCGCCGTCGAGGGCAATCGCCTCGTCAAGGCCGTGTGGTTCCGGGCCGGCCGTCATCGGGGGGCGATCGAGGATGCGATCCGACGCGGGCCGCTCGATCTGGTCGTGACGCCGGATGTGGATACCTGGGGAGGACGCACCAGGCCGAAGCTGATGGTCTCGGATCTTCGACCGGCCGGGCACTAGCTCCGTCAGACGACCAGATCCTGCCCCGGCTCCATCTTCGGCAGGTCGACGTCCGCGAGGTCGCACGACTCCAGTCCGGTCGCAGGAGAGATCTCGATCCGTCCTTCGACCTCGCCTTCGGCGTTTCGCGGCACCGCCACGTCATTGGCCTCGAACCATCGCGCCGCCCGTTCGGTCTGCAGCATCGCGCTGCTTTCCGCGGAGTCCACCCCGGTGGCGTTCTTGATCGGTGCGAACTCCTCGACGCGATCGGTCTCGTAGACCAGCCCACGATCCGCGAAATGCAGGGCGTCGAAGACGAACATCTCGAACTTGGTGGCGTTGGGGGCATCGGGTTGGCGAGTCTCGCCGCGATCTGAATCCCAGTACGGGACCTTCTTTCGGGCACGATGGAACGGCAGTCCGGAGTCCGCGTCGCCGCGGGTGAGCCGTTGGATGAAGTCCACCGACAGCAGATGGATCGCGATCGAACCGGCGATGAATCGGAGCCTGCCCCGATCGTCGGTCTCCTCGGCGAGTCCGGTGGGCAGATCGCTGTACTCGATCACCTGCGTGCGGCCGTCGATGCGGCAGAACACGCCCACCTTCTCGGCCGCATTGGCCTTCGGAATCATCTTGCTCGACATCTCGACCGAAGATTCGGGGTGCTCGAGATGCAGACCCACGAAGAGCGGGTCGATGGTTCGAACTGAAGGGTTGTCGACCTGGAAGTAGGACAGATGTCTGACTCCGCGGGAGCGGGCGTGTTCGAGTGCGCCGCTCCGGTCGAGCGCCCGCAGGCTGCCGCCATGCCCGTCCGGACTCACCGCGATTCGACCGGGTTCCGCCAGCATGATGCGGCCATCGTCGTCCATGGCCGGCATGACCCCCTGGGGGAACAGGAGGATGGAATCGAGTGGGCGACCGAACCAGTTGTTGTCCTCGAAGAAGGCGCGGGTGTCCCGGTCGTTCAGCGGACTCGTCATCACGTACCAGGAGGTGGTGATCCCGTACTTCGCATCGATCGCATTGAGCTGTTCGGCGAACATTCGGAAGAGCGGCTTGCCGGTGATGCAGGCCGCCGGAAAGGTTCCCTTCGGACCGTTCCACCCCAGTCGCGTGCCCTGTCCGCCCGCCACCGTGAATGCGGCGATCTCGCCCCGTGAAATCGCCTCCGCGCCCGCGCGTCGGTACGCGTCCTCGTTCTCCGGTCGTCGTGGAACCACCAATGCGGGTTCGATCTTCGCATTCGCGGTTTCACCGGTCTCGGGCGTCTCCCGCAGTCGCGCGAACTCCTCGAAGTCGATGCCTGCGATCTGCTGCACGAACGCATCGAGCGCGTCTTCGTCGAGCCGGTCGAGACCGTCGGCGAGATGCATCGCATCATGCGTCTTCAACACCATCATCGCGGCGTCCAGGCGTTCCGATATCGACTGAGCGGTCATGCGTTCCTCCTGGGACCGAACGTCGACATGCTCAATCCGCGTCCGGTTCTGCGGGTTCGGTCCAGCCCTGGGCGTCGTGCCGGACGATCTTTCCGGTTTCGAGGTAGATCACCTGTTCGCAGATGTTCGTGCAGTGGTCGGCGATCCGCTCCAGACACTTGGTCACGGCGATGATGCGGAACGCGCCGTCGACGGCGAGATCGCCCTCGGCCACGCGCCGCTGGGCGTCGAGGAGGATCTCCTCCTTGAAGCGTTCGACGGTGTCGTCGAAAGCGAGCACGCGGCGGGCCAGATCCGCGTCTCCCTTTGCGAGGCTTCGATTGGTGTCTCGCAGCATGCCCAGCACGCTGTTGGCCATGACGCGGTAGGTGTCGGCGAGCCGGCTGCCCTGGCGTCGGGGATCGAGCGTGGCTTCGGCGATCGTGGTGGCGTTGTCGCCGATGCGCTCGAACTCGTTGTTGACCTTCACGATCGTCAGGACCGAGCGGATCGCGTACTCGTCGGTCTGTCCGAGGGCCAGCAGCGGGATCGAACGACGCTCGATCTCGACGTCCACGCGATCGACCTCCGCCTCGGACGCGACGACGGCACTCGCGAGGTCGGTGTCGTGATCGAAGTAGCAGTCCACGGCACGGGTCGCCTGCATGAGCACGCGATCACCCTGGGCGATGATCTCCCCCTGGAGCTCTTCGAGGCGAGTCTTGAATTCTTGGTCGGGCACGGGACCTCCTGCGACTTGCTGGAGTATACGCCGGGGACGGGGGACCGCCGCCTCCACGAGTGCCGAGCGGGTAGCATCGACACATGGTCCAGCTGGGCGTCAACATCGATCACGTCGCTACCGTTCGCCAGGCACGGCGGGGATGGGAACCCGATCCCTGCCGAGCGGCGATCGAAGCCGAGATGGGTGGCGCCGACGGCATCACGGTCCATCTTCGGGAGGATCGACGCCACATCCAGGATCATGATCTGCACCGGCTCTGCGAGATCGTGCGGACCGGCATCAACCTCGAGATGGCTGCGACCGAAGAGATGGTCGAAATCGCGGTGGAGGTCTCGCCCAAGATCGTCATGCTGGTACCCGAGGGGCGGATGGAGGTCACCACCGAAGGGGGTCTGGACGTGATCGCCAACCGATGCGAGCTGGTCGAGGTCGTCGATCGACTCCACCGGGGCGGCATGCGGGTTTCGGCGTTCATCGACGCGGACCGTGGGCAGATCGAGGCCGCAGCCGACTGCGGGTTCGACATCTGCGAGGTTCACACCGGTCCGTACGCACATGCCTTTTCCCGGGCGGGCGAGGATCTCGCGTCACCGGAGATCCGGGAGGCGCTCGAGGAGATCCGTACGGCGGGGGAGGCGGTCGTCGAGCGGGGCATGCGATTCAACGCCGGCCACGCCCTCAACTATCGAAATGTGCAGCCCGTGGCCGCGTTGCGGGGCCTTTCCGAGCTGCACATCGGGCATGCAATCGTGAGCCGGGCGATCTTCACCGGCTTTCGCGAAGCCGTCTCGGACATGAAGCGCCTCATCGAACAGTCCTCGCGTTCAAGCGACGAATCAAGGGAGTGAGTGTGTGAGCGACCTGCACGATTCCAAGTACGAACCGACCTCGCTGCCGTACCGGATGGCGGTTCTGTGCTATCTCTGGACCGAGGACGATCGTCTTCTCATGCTCCATCGAAGGAAGCATCCGAACCCGGACATGTACTCGCCCATCGGCGGCAAGATGGAGATTTCGTTCGGAGAGACGCCGCACGAGTGTGCGCGGCGGGAGATTCACGAGGAGGCTGGGATCCTCGTTCCGGAGGAGGAGATCAGACTCGTCGGAATGGTCGCCGAGAAGGCCTACCAGGATCAGATGCACTGGCTGCTCTTCTGCTTCGAGGTCACGCGTTCGATCGATCCGGCCGAACTGCCCCGAAGCGAGTTCGAGGAGGGGACGCTCGAGTGGATCCCGGTCGACGAGATCGATTCGTTGAACATTCCCGAGACCGATCGGGAAGTGCTCTGGCCGCTCCTGAAGCCTCGGCGTCGCCAGGGGGGCTTCCTGATGCTCGAGATCGACTGCAGCGGCGAGTCGCTGGACTGGAAGGTCGTCGAGGATTCGACGCGGCCGTGATCGGGCTCGATCTCAGCCGATGCCGGCGGCCGCGGCGGCCTCGTCCGCGATCGCGTCGACTTCGGCGGTGGTGGGGGCCTCGGCGATCAGACGAATGATGGGTTCGGTGTTGCTGGGACGTACATGGACCCAGGCCCGATCCACATCGACCCGCACCCCGTCCCCATCGTCGACCCGGGCGCTCGCCCAGTGCTTCCGCACCTTGTCAAGGATCTCGGGGACCGCTTCGATGCCGCCGACCCGCGAGAGATCCCACTTGCGCTTGATCATCGCGTATCTCGGGAGACCGTCGACGATCTCGGAGATCGGTCGCCCGTCGGTGGCCATCAGTTCGAGGACGAGGGCCATGGCAGACAGCGAGTCGCGCACGAAGCAGACGTCCGGGATGATTACGCCACCGTTCCCTTCGCCACCGATCGCGGCGTCGGACGCCCGAATCCCCTGGACCACGTTCGCCTCGCCGACCGCGGTCCGCACCACCGATCCGCCCACGAAGGACGCGCACACGTCGTCGATCATGCGGCTGGTCGAGAGATTCGCGGCCACCGGGCCGCCACCCCGTCTCTGCAGCATCCGCAGGGCCGCGAGCACGAGGGTGTACTCCTCGCCGATGTACCGCCCAGCCTCGTCCACGATGGCGAGCCGATCGGCGTCCGGATCCTGCGCGAAGCCGACCGACGTGTTCGCGTCCTCGGCCGTCGCGGCGGCGAGTTCGGTGAGATTCGCCTCGGTGGGCTCCGGCGTGTGCGGGAAGACCCCGGTGGGTTCCCCGTGAAGATGATTGATCCGGCACCCCAGGGCTTCGAGGAGCATCCGCCCCGCGGTGCAGCCCGACGCCGCGACCGAGTCGAGCACCACGGCGAACCCACGGGATCGGATCGCATCCACATCGACGAGCTCGAGCACCTTGGCGACGTGGACCTCCGCCGCATCCTCGCGATGGGCGATGCGTCCGCACGCATCGCCGACGCTCCAGTCGAGATCGTCCCCGCGGAATCGATCGATGATGGTCTGGGCGACCGGCGCCGGCGGTGCGAGGCCGTCCGAATCGAGACACTTGATTCCGTTCCATTCGATGGGGTTGTGGCTCGCCGTCACGTTGATGCCGCCGTCGCACCCCAGATGTCGGATCATCACCCCGACGGTGGGGGTGGTGGTAATGCCGAGACCCGTGACCTCGCATCCCACCCCGGCCAGTCCGGACATCGCCGCGGAGGCGAGGGCCGAACCGGACATCCGTCCGTCGAAGCCGACCACGAGTTTCGGGGCCCGCCCCTCGATCGTCCCACGAAGCATCGAGCCGAACGCGGCGGCGAAGCGGGCCGCGGA
>PKCT01000225.1 GCA_002862325.1 Phycisphaerae bacterium | reverse complement strand
GATCACACGGGGTATGCCCTAGATGCACTTACTCTGCGCCCTGGAAGGGCTCGAGGCCGCCGGACTGGGCGACACCATCGCCTGCCTGGAGGATCCGCAGCCGCTCGAGCGGGTCGACGTTGACGAGCCGACGCTGCACATGGTCTTCCGCATCAACGACGGCCCCTTCGCCGGACGCGATGGAAAGTTCGTGACCAGTCGGCAGATTCGAGACCGCCTGGATCGCGAACTCGAGGCCAACGTCGCGCTGCGTGTCGAACCCGGCGACTCTGCCGAGAGCTTCCGAGTCTCCGGGCGAGGCCTGCTTCACCTGGGGGTGCTGCTCGAACAGATGCGACGCGAGGGGTTCGAGGTCGTGGTCGGACGCCCCGAAGTCGTCATTCGAGACATCGACGGGGTCAGAAGCGAACCGTGGGAGCGGCTCACCGTCGACGTGCCACCCGACTCGACTGGACCGGTCATCGAACAGGTCGGACAACGCGGAGGCGAAATCGTCTCGGTCGATGCGGTCGGAAGTCGCACCCGCCTCGAGGGCCTGATTCCCGCCAAGGGGCTCATCGGACTCCGTACGCGACTGCTCAACGCGTCCGGCGGCGAAGCGATCGTCCACCACACCTTCGAGGAATGGAGGCCGGCGGGTTCGACCGCACGCGAGCGGACCAACGGCGTTCTCGTCTCGACGGACACCGGCACCGCGAAGACCTATTCGCTGCTTTCGCTCTCCGAACGGGCGGTCATGTTCGTCGAGCCCGGCGACGAGGTGTATTCGGGCATGGTCGTCGGCGAGAACAGTCGAGCAAACGATCTGGACGTGAATCCGACCAAGGCCAAGGCGTTCTCGAACATGCGGGAGTCCAACAAGGAGGCGACGGTCGTCCTCAAGGCCGCCCGGCGACTCACGCTCGAGATGGCGCTCGAATACATCGCCGAAGACGAGTCCGTCGAGATCACCCCGAACGCGATTCGGGTGCGCAAGGTGGAGCTCGACGAGACCAACCGACGCCGCCAGGCAAGACAGCGACGCCAGCAGCTCGAGGACGCGGCCAAGGCCTGAAACGACACAGACCAGGCAGGCCCCGAAAGGGCCCTGGTGAGCCCTCAGGCTCGTTCCAGTTTTACGTAACATACATTATAGGCCGACAGGGGGGACCGGCTCGGCTGGTCCGAACCTGGGGTCAGCGGGCCCCTGAGTCGCCGGAGACCCCGAGCCGACTCGCCTCGATCGCCCGACGAACCTCGCCCTCCAACCGCTCGACGGCGTGCTCCGCGACCGCGGACGAGAGCTTCGCCCTCACCCCGGCCTGGACCCGTGCGATGCGATCGCGCTGCTCGTCGGTCCG
Source organism: Phycisphaerae bacterium (assembly GCA_002862325.1). GTDB lineage: Bacteria > Planctomycetota > Phycisphaerae > Phycisphaerales > SM1A02. Next base: position 10,407 of record PKCT01000225.1, on the reverse strand, counting down.
ACTCCGCGCCCCGGGCGTTGTCCACGGGTCGAGATCGAATGCCTCCTCGGGAATCAGCTCCGGATAGCTCAGACGGCGCGGCAACCATGGAAGACATCCCTCCAGGAGCGCTTCGGCGACGGCGATCCCGAAGAACTCGTGCCGACTCGTGGAGAGGATCCAGTCGCACTGACGCAGCGTGGCTCGATAGGTCTCGTGGTTGGCGATCCATCCTGCGTGGCGGATTCGATCCGCATGCCGTTCACAGAAGGTGGCCATGGGTTCCGGTCGATGCGACCCCTGACGCCCCAGGAGGCACCAGCGAAGACGCGGACCACCCTGGCGCTCCAAGGCGAATGCCCGATCCGCGATCGCCAGCAGCTCCTCGCAGCCCTTGTCGTATTCCCAACGATGCGGCCACGCCACGAGGACGTCCGCGGGCTCCGCATAACCGCCGCGGCCGCGGTTATGTAAAACTCCCTCGCCTCGACCCGTCGACCGCTCGACCGGTGGCGGAACGATCACACTCTTCTCGCGAAGCCGGTCGATCCAACCGAGGCCGACCCTCTCCGGCGCGTGCGACAACAGATCCTGGACGCCATCGACGAAGGACTCGCGGTTCCAACCGGAGTTCCAGACGACGCGATCGGCGGCCTCGATGGACGCGAGATTCGTGAATGCCAGATGCGCATCACGGGTTCGATCCGAGTCGGATGCGCTCGGAGAGGCCGGATACGCCACCTGGTTCTCGTGCATGTAGAGGATGTGCGGACGATTCCGCAGGAATGCGGGCGACGCGGCGCGGAAGTCGGAGAGCGACATCATGCTGGTGGCGAAGACGGCGTCCACCTCCCGGATCGGTGCCTCGCTCAGACGCTCGGCGAACGCCAACCCCGCATGTCGCAGTCGCCAACGAGGGCTCCGCCCCGCCATCGTCTCGAAACGCCACTCCATCAAGGCATGCCGCTCGATCGAGGCACGGACCGCGGCATGCGATCCGGAGTCCCAAGGTTGCAGCGCGAGGATCGTTCCCATGGCGGGCTGATTGTAGGGGGCAAGTCCCCTGCCCTACACTGTCGGCATGAGCGAAACCTCCCCCGAGATCCTGATGCCGCTTTGCTCGGTCTTTCGTCGCTTTCTTCGAACGAAGAGTCTGAAGTACACGGTCGAACGCGCGGACATCCTCCAGGCCATCATCGACCACGACGGACCGTTCGAGGCCGAGGAACTGCTGCTGGAGATGCGAACCCAAGATCAGCGCGTCTCGAAGGCCACCATCTACCGAACGCTCAAGCTGCTCCAGGAGGCGGGCATCATCACCCAGGCCCTCTTCGATTCGAAGCAGGCCCACTTCCAGCTGATCTACGGCAAGCAGCCGCGGGATGTGATGGTCTGCATGCGAACGGGCCGCACGATCGACTTCCAGAGTCCCGACCTCATCGGTCTTCGAGATCGCATCTGCGCGGAGCTCGGCTGGTCGCCGGTGGGCCATCGCTTCCAGATCTTCGCAATGAGCCCCGAGACGGGATCCGAGGAGAGCGGCGACGAACCGATCGAGGACGGGCCGAACGGCGAGCACGCGACAACGCCGAAGTCCTAGCCGCGAGCGTCACACCTCGCCCTCCAGGAAGTCGGTCTCGTCGAGCGGCCGCGAGATCGAGTAGCTGCCTCCGAACCAACCCTCGAGATCCGCGAGACGGCAGCGCTCGGAACAGAACGGCAGGAAGCGGTCCGCCGTGACCGTGCCGTCGCAGGCCGGGCACCCCGACACCCGCCCTAGAGACTGGATGAACGCGGCCGCCCGAGCTTCGAGCGCTTCGCGAAGTCGCCTTCGTTCCGCCTCGTCGCTTCTGGCGTCGAGGACCGAGATGGCCCGCACCTCCAGCCCCCGATGGTCGAGTCGCACATCGATCCGATCTGCCATCAATCGTTTGATCCTCTGAGGCCACTCGATGGCGATCAGGCGATCCCCATCCTCGAGGAGTTCGTCGAAGCCGATGTTCTCGAGCTCCTCGTCGCCCGCGAGGCGATAGGCGTCCAGGTGACTCAGGGTTCCGTCTCGCCCACGATGCTCCATGTGCACGACGAAGGTCGGGCTGGAGATCTCACCTGCGTCCAGCCCCAGTCCACGCGCGATGCCCCGCACCAGTCTGGTCTTCCCGGCACCGAGATCACCCTGGAGCGCGATCACCGCCGGCCGTGCGACCACCTCTCCGAGAATCTCGCCGACGCGCTCGGTGGTGTCCTCGTCCTGGCTCTCGATCCGGATGAGATGGGAAGGTTCGGTCATCTTCGCTCCGAGTCTAGCTCTCCTCGCGACCGGATGATCGCGGCGTGGTGTGATCCCAGCCCATCCCGTCGATCCTTTGCGGATGTTCAAGCCCGAGCAGATCCACTCGACCATGCGATCCGGCGATGAATTCGCCGATCACGGTCACCGGAACGCCGTCGATCTCCGACGGTGGTGCCGCAGAAGTGGCGAAGAGAAGCTCGTAGTCCTCGCCATCCTCGACTGCCGCTCGCCAGTCCTTTCCCTGGGTGATGGGCACTCGATCGACGTCGATCCTGATCGCGAGCTCGCTGGCGGTCGCCAACCGACGCGCGTCGAGGCCGAGACCATCGCTGAGATCGATCATCGCATGGAGATCCGCCCCGAGCACCTTCTCGAGACCGATCCCCACGCCGACCCGAGGCGGAAAATCGAGGTGTCGTCCTCCCCCACCGGGTTCGAGACTGCCGCCCAGCCGACCCGTCACCGCCAGAAGATCCCCCACCTTTGCGCCGCGTCGGGTCAGGACTCGACCATCGTCGTTGGCGGGGGTGGCCAGGATCGTCACGCTCACGACGGTGGGCCCGTGGGGACGATCGTGGATCGCGAGATCGCCGCCGACAAGGGGCGCCTCGAATTCCCGGGCGGTCCGGTGGAGTCCGGCGTGAAGCCGTTCGGCCCATGCACGCGATCGAGTGGGGTCGAGCGTCGCGGTCGCGACCGTGGCGACCGGCCGGGCGGCCATCGCGGCGACATCGCTGAGATTCCGCAGGACGGCCTTGCGACCGATCGCCTCGGGATCGGCATCTTCGACCACGTGTCGTCCGACGACCACTTGATCGGCGGCGATCAGAATGCCGTCGCCGAAGGCCTCAGGACGCAGCATCGCCATGTCGTCGCCGGAAGGGATCACGACGGAGTCCGGGACCTCGAGCCCGTGATCCCGGAATCGATCGTGCAGATCGGACTCTCGCCACGACGGATCGGTCATTGGACGAACTCCCGTCCCAGGAATGCGTTGAGCAGCGCGGCATGACGATGGGTGGCCCCCTGCCGTTCCCGAATGCACGCCCGCCCTCGGTTCGTCATGTCGACCCCTTTCGCCGGCGAGGTCAGGAGCGACTCAATCACCGTCCCCAGATCGGCCGCGTCGGTCTGGACCACGCCCTGGGCGTCGATCAACGCCTTCGAGATGACCTCGAAGTTGCGCACGTCCGGCCCGATCACCGTCGGTCGTCCGAGCGCGACGGGCTCGATCATGTCGGAACCCCCGAGATCGACGAATGTCCGTCCGACGACCACGATGTCGGCGAGACCGTAGGCGGCGCGGAGCTCCCCGATGGTGTCGAGCAGAAATCGTCCGGTGGAGCTGCCCCGGGTGCCAGCACTCCGACGCGCACATCCCTCCAGGGTCCGTGCGGCGGCCTCGAACCACTCCGGTTTGCGCGGTGCACAGAGGAGCTGCACCCCGGCGGGCACGGCCTCTCGCAGCAGGAGATGCTCCTCCGGCGCGGTGCTTCCCGCCACGACCAGGGGGAGGTTCCGGTCGATTCCCATCGCCTCCGCGAGGGCATCGGCTCCATCCACCTCGTCCGCGATTCGTGCGGTGTCCCACTTCATGCTTCCGGTCACCACGATCCGGTCCGGAGGAAGCCCGAGACTTCCAAAACGCTCGGCGTACACCTCGTCCTGGACGCCGATGCGACGAAGACCGGAGAAGAGACGCCGTCCGATTGGACCGAGTCCCTGGTAGCGACGATGACTGCGCTCGCTGAGACGGCCGTTGATCACCGCGACGGGGATATCGCGACGAGCGCAGCTTCGCAGGAAGTTCGGCCAGACCTCCAGCTCCACCAGCCCCACCGCGTCCGGCCCGACCCTGTCCAGAAGGCGTTCGACCGCGAAGGTGGCGTCGAAAGGCCATCGCACCACCTCGCACCTGCCCGCGAAGAGCGACTTCGCCCGACGGTAGCCAGTGTCGGTCATGCTCGAGACGACCGGTTCCATGCCGAACTCGGCGGACTGCATCGTCTCGACCATAAGATCGATCGCGTTGACCTCTCCCACCGACACCGCATGCAGAAGGACCCTTCGCCCCGATCCGCGCGGAAGCGCATCGCCCTGTCCAAATCGCGCCGACCAGTCGGTCCGGATCTTGCCCGTTCGGACCATGCGCGCAAGCCACAGAGGACTGGTCGCGATCGCCGCCCCGAAGTACGCCGCGTCGAGTGGCCGGAAAACGGGATTCAGCGCTTCTCCTCCGACCCGAGGTTGCGAAGCAGACCGAGCATGAACGAGGGGGAGCTGAGGCCGTAGGAGATCGTCGCGATGCGACCGTCTGGCCGCACGTAGATGAGCTTCGGAATCGTGTTCTGGCTATCCAACGGCGCGATGTACGCCCGGAAGCGATCGGTGACGAGGAACTCCAGCATCCCGGGCGTGGGCGACTTGCTCAGATACGTCTTGACGATCGGTGCGCCCCCCTGGTCGACGCTCACACCGACGACGGTCGCCACCTCCGCGAGTTCCGATTCATGCTTCGCGATGACCGAACGAACCCTTCGACAGGGTCCGCACCAGGTCGCCCACACCTCGATGAGCATCGGACGCCCCTGATACGCCGCCAACGTCGTCTCGCCCCCGTCGAGGGTTCGGAGGGGCACCCCGAACATCCCATCCCCGGGCGACGTCCCGGGCGTCTCGATCGCGGCCGAAGACCTGGGCGCATCGACTTCCGGCGACGCCTCGTCGCACCCGACGAGGATCCAACCCGCGCCGGCGCTGGCCACGAGAGTGAATACCATGAAGAGTCGAACCCCTCGCATACGGTTCTCCGACGAATCCAGGAATGCCCAGTCCGCGCCAATGAGGATAGTCGGTCGGCCCCGTGGCGACACGTGATCGGAGCCTGCTTGAACAGGGACCAAGAGAGCGGCGGATCCAGGAGAGCGAACGGCGGGCCGGAGCCCTGGCGGATCTGCATCGATACGGGCGGAACGTTCACCGACTGCATCGCCCGGGCGCCGGACGGACGCATCGTGCACCGCAAGGTCCTCTCCAGCGGCCGGGTTCGCGGGACCTGGTCCGAGGGCGGATTCTCCGACCCTCAACTGGCGGTCCTCCTGGAAGGCGCGGAGATCGAGGATGTCGAATCCCGCAGGATCCATGGTCGCCTTCGACGAGGATTCGAAGGCGACATCGACCTCGCGCCGGGAAGGATCGTCGATCTCGTTGCCCCGATCGATGCGCCGCGTCTCGCCCTCCATCTGGCGACGAAGACGCCACTGAACCACCCGCTCCCGCCCTTCCACCTTCGCATCGCCACCACCCGGGCGACCAACGCGTTGCTCGAACGCGCCACGGCGCCGGTGATCCTGGTGACGACGGAGGGCTTCGAGGATCTCGTGCTGATCGGCGACCAGACCCGGCCCGACCTCTTCGCCCTCGACATCCAGCCGCCTCGACAGACGCCGGTCGCCACCGTCCCCCTTCCAAGATCGACCGGGGAAACGCTCCCGCCTGCGCACCTCGACGAGATGCTGGCGTCGGTCCGCGCAGCCGTCGCCCGACACGAAAACGCGGTCGTCGCCGTCTCACTGCTCCACGCCTGGCGTGATTCGTCGCGGGAACGGGCCGTGATCGCGCATCTTCGGCACGCACTGCCCGACGTTCCGATGGTCGCGGGCACGGAACGGAGCCCGAGCGTGCGACTGCTGCCCCGGACGCGCACCGCCATCGCGGACGCGTCCCTCGCACCGATCATGCGTTCCTTCTTCGATGGACTGGATCACCGCCTCGACATCGACTACGTCGATGCGATGACCAGTCACGCTGGACTCGTTCCGACCGATCGTTTCCGTCCGTGCGAAGCGCTGCTCAGCGGCCCGGCGGCGGGCGTACTCGGCGCCATCGCGGCCGCGGGTCGCCTCGGGATCGACTCGATCGTCACCTTCGACATGGGAGGAACCAGCACCGATGTCGCCCGGGCGACGCGGCGGGTCGATCTTCGCGACGAGACGACCGTGGGCGAGGTGACCGTCCGCGTCCCGAGCGTCGACATCGACACCATCGCGGCCGGAGGCGGCTCGATCTGCCAGGTCCTCGACGGCCGTCTGGAGGTGGGCCCGCGCTCGGCGGGAGCCGATCCGGGACCGGCCTGTTACGGCGCCGGTGGACCGCTGACCCTGACCGACGTGAATCTGCTCCTCGGACGACTCGATCCGTCGAATTTTGGCGTTCCCATCGACCGGGACGCCGCGACGGGGGCCTTGAGGCTCGTGGCGAGTGATTCCGGACGATCGGAGGAGGAACTGCTTCATGGATTCGCGGAGCTCGCAGACGAACGTATGGCCGAGGCGATTCGAAACGTCGCCACTCGTCGTGGCGTCGATCCGGCCGACCACACCCTCGTCGCCTTCGGCGGCGCGGGCGGACAACACGCGTGCGGCGTCGCGACCCGACTCGGCATCGACCGCATCGTGATCCCCTCGGCCGCGGGACTTCTCAGTGCCGACGGGCTCGCCGTCGCTTCCCGGCAGCGTTCCGTCGAGCGGACGGTGCTGTCCCACCTCGAACGGACGGACCTCGACGCCCTGATCGATTCGGTCGAGCGCGAGGCCATCGCCGCGGCGCAATCCCCGGACGACGATGCTCCCCGGGTGCTCCGAAGACAATGGCGTTGCCGAAGGCTGGGAGGTGAAGCCACGATCGATCTCGAATTCGACGACGCGACCCAGGCTCGTTCGGCGGCCGAGATCCAACGACGCTTCCACGAGACCTTCGAATCGATCCACGGCTATCGGCTTCCGGCCGACGCGCCGATCGAAGTGGCCGGCATCCGGGTCTTCGCGGGCGCGTCGAATCCACGCCCGACCGTCGAAGGCAACGCATCACCGGGCGCCTGGATCACCGGCCCCACGATGGTGGCCGACGAGATGAACACGCTCGTGGTCGATCGCGGCTGGCGATCGCGACGACACGGCTCCGGCGACATCGAGATCCAGCGGGTGGACCACGACCGACTCGGCATCTCCGGTCCGGCCGCCAGCGAGATCCTGGCCTGTCGAATCGAGTCGATCGCCTCGGACATGGGCGAGCTTCTGCGGCGGACGGCGTCGAGCGTCAACGTGCGCGAACGCCTCGACTACTCCTGCGCCATCGTCGACGCCCACGGACATCTCGTGGTGAACGCTCCACACGTCCCCGTGCATCTGGGTGCGATGGGCGATTGCGTGCGAACCGTCGCCCGGTCGATCGCGATGGACGAAGGCGACATCGTCCTCGTGAACCATCCGGCCTTCGGCGGCTCGCACCTTCCCGATCTCACGCTGATCAGTCCGGTTCACGACGCGACCGGAGACCTCATCGGCCACGTGGTCAATCGAGCCCATCACGCGGAGATCGGCGGGACCCGGCCCGGCTCGATGCCACCCGACGCGACGCGTCTCGAGGAGGAAGGCGTGGTGTTCCCCCCCTGCCACCTCGCGCGCGGCGGCGTGTTCCGGTGGGACGAGATCGAACACCGCCTTCGCCATGCCGCCTTTCCCAGCAGGGCGGTGGCGGAGAACCTCGCCGACCTGGCGGCCCAGGCGGCGGCGAATCGGCTGGGATGCGACCGTCTGCGCGAACTCCATCTCGCGGTCGGCCCCGGAAGGTTCGCGTCGGACCTCGAAGCGATCCGTGATCGATGCCGTCGGGCGGTCGAACGCCTCGTCCATCGGATCGACGGACTCGATCGCCGCGTGGTCGAGCATCTCGACGACGGCTGGGCGATCACCGTCGCGGTCAAAGCCCGCGGCGGCAGGCTCGAGATCGATCTCACCGGATCGGGGCCCCGCCATCCGGGCAACCTCAACGCGCCGTACGCGGTCGTGCGGGCCGCGATCCTCTACGTGCTTCGCGTCGTCGCGGCGGAACCGATTCCACTGAACGACGGCGTGTTCGACGTGGTCGACCTCCGTTGCCCCTCCGGATTCCTGGCCGCCGACTTCACCGGCGATCCCACCCACGACCCCGCGGTCGCGATCGGGAACACCGAGACCAGCCAACGCCTCGTCGATGCGCTCCTTCGCGCCTTCGACGCGGCGGCATGCAGCCAGGGCACGATGAACAACCTCCTCCTCGGTGATGCCCAGCGTGGGTTCTACGAGACCATCTGCGGCGGTGCCGGGGCCGGTCCCGGATTTCAAGGTTGCGATGCGATCCACACGCACATGACGAACACCCGGATCACCGATCCCGAGATCCTCGAGGTGCGATACCCGGTTCGAGTCGATCGGTTCCAGATCCGCGCTGGCTCGGGTGGATGGGGACGCTGGCCGGGCGGCTCGGGCGTACGCCGCTTCCTCACCGCCACCGCACCACTGGCGGGCTCCCTGCTCGGACAACATCGCGCGAACGGTCCCTACGGCATGCACGGTGGCGAAGCGGGCGTTCCGGCCCGATGCAGGATCGTTCGGGCCGACGGACGCCTGGAACCGTTGTCGGGCATGGCCGCCTTCGACCTGACGGCCGGCGATCAGCTTCAGATCGAGACCCCCGGTGGAGGTGGCTGGGGGCCGGCGGTTTCTCCGCCGGCCATCACACCAGATCGCCGTACTGGAACGGCGTGATGGACGACGCTCGTCCCGTGCCCGGACGGAACTCGACCAGCGCACCGCAGAGGCGATTGTCTCCGTCACCCATGGCGTAGGGCGTGTGGACCGACGTGCGCATGTGACGGAGCACCGGCTCGGGATCGCGACCGATGATCGAATCGAAGGGACCGCACATCCCCACGTCGGTCTGGAAGGCCGAGCCGCCCCTGAGGATCCGCGCATCGGCGGTCGGCACGTGCGTATGCGTTCCCAGACCGGCCGAAATGCGACCGTCGAGGTGGAACGCCACCGCCGCCTTCTCCGCCGTCGCCTCCATGTGGAGATCGACCAGGGTCCCCGCGACGCCCGGATTCCGTTCGAGCACGAGGTCGGCCGCTTCGAACGGATCATTGGCGGGAACCGACATGGATACCCGTCCCAGAAGAGAGAACACGAGCAACTCGCCACCTCCGGCCTCCGCCGGAAGGGGAAGCCGGAAACTCCGCTTCCCCGGCGCGTGCGAGGAGAGATTGGCGGGACGTGAGATCGGCGTGGCCGGATCCTCCAGGATCGGCACGACCCGTCGATCGCGGTAGACGTGATCCCCCAGCGTGACCCCGTCCACGCCGGACTCGACGATCGCGCGATAGAGGTCGGGACTGAGTCCCGAGCCGTTGCGGAGATTCTCGGCGTTCACGACGATCAGATCCGGTCGATGCTCCTCCCGAAGACGGTCCAACTCGGTCTCCAGCACCTTCCGACCGGGCGCACCGTTCAGATCGCCCAAAAACGCCACTCGAGCGAGTCGAGATGCCCGTTGAACCGGCGATTGATGTGTTGGGTTCGATGTCACGTTCCAAAGACGGTACACTTGAGGAGCGGGAGGGGCCGACCTCCGGCGCCCCGCAACTCTGAGGATTCCGTAGAAGACGGCCGAAAGCGAGGACGCTGGGCGGTTTCGACCACCTGGTCCACTCGACAAGGCCCCCGCGACGACGTCTCCCTCCGGGGAACGACCATGTCGGGGTGAGTTCGCGGAACACGATGCTCGAGGTGCAGGAGTACGGATCTGTGAAGCACAAGCCAGGCGAACATGTCCGTCACCCAGGACGCCCCGAATGGGGCATTGGCGAGGTGACCAAGGTCGAGCTCATCACCCGCGATGGCAAACCGGACCGACGGGTGTGGATCCGATTCCCCAACGAGGGGACCAAGACCGTCCTGGCGAGTGTCGCCGGACTGGAGATCGTGGAGGCGGAGGCGTCTCCGACGTCCCAGGGGACCATGCTCGACCGCCAGAGCACGCACGAGACCGGCTGGCTGGGCGAGATCGCCAAGAGCAAGCCCGAGGACGCGATGACCGTGCTTCCCGAACGCGCGACCGACCCGTTCATGTCCCCCCGGGCTCGGATCGAATTCATCTTCGAGCTGTACCGCTTCAATCGCAGCGGAGGCTCGCTGATCGAATGGGCGATCGCCCAGAGCGGACTCGACGATCCATTGAGTCGATTCAACCGCCACGAACTCGAACAGTACTTCGATCGTTGGGCGTGGGAACGCGACCAGGCCCTGGCCCGGAGCCAG
>PKCT01000098.1 GCA_002862325.1 Phycisphaerae bacterium | reverse complement strand
CGAGATCGGCTCGCTCAAGCCGTGGATGTCGTTTGAAGGCTTGAAGTAGACTGTTCGAATGACTCGTGCGAAGGAGATTGATAGGGCGACGTCTCGGCTTGGACCCGTGACCTACTCGAGCGTCCTGAAGATCTGGTTGCCGCTCGGCCTGACCCAGTTCCTCGTGATGGCCGAGGACCCGATCTACGTCGCCGTCCTGATGCGATTGCAGTATCCGGAGCTCGAACTCGGTGCGCTGTTCTCCTACGCATGGCCGATCCTGCTGCTGATCGGATCGGCGGTCTTCATTCTGAATACGGTCGGAAACGTCTTCGCGACGAATCTCAAGAACGTGCGCCGGCTCGAGCGGTTGGCGGCCGGTTTCGGTCTGTCGCTGACACTCGTGTTGGTGGCCATCGCCTTCAGTCCGCTGTCGACGTTGATCTTTCGGGACGTGATGGCAGTGCCGAAATCCGAATTGGACATGTCCGTCGCCGCACTGCAGATATTCTCGTTGTATCCGGCCGTAAAGGGCCTGAATCAGCTCTACCAAGGCATTCTGATTCGAGGGGGGCGCACGATTGAGATCCTCGTATCTCGGTGCATCCGATTCGCGATCGGAATGGTCGTGCTTCTGGTCGGGCTGAAGACCGAGTGGTTGGCGGGCGCGGTCCTCGGTGCGTCCGCGTGGGTTGGGGCGCTGATCGTTCAGACCGTCTATCTGTTCATCAGGTGCCAGCCGATCATCCATCATCTCCGCGACCATCCGATCGACGAGGATGTGGTGGGTCTTCGAAATCTAGTCCGGTTCACGATTCCGCTGTCGATCACCCCGATCCTCACTGGCATCAGCGCGCTCGTCATGTCCGCGGCGATCGGCCGACTGCCCGGGGTGATCGTCTCGCTGGCCGTCTGGCCGGTCATCACGAATTTCAGCAGCATCGGCACGGCCATCGGCGCGAGCTACAACCAGGTGACCGTGAAGCTCGCAGAGACGTCTGCGGATCGATCCCGGCTGCTGAAGTTCGCCCTCGTCCTGGGATTCCTCTTGACCGCCGTCAACGCCCTTTTCATCGTGAGCGGATTGTTCTTCTACGCCCTTCGGACCATGGAGAAGCTCGATCTTGAGACCGCCAGGATCAGCTTGAACGCGATGTGGTTTCTCATGCCCCTTCCGTTCATCTACACCATGAATGCCTACTACTCCGGACTGCTCGCGAAGGCGAAGAAGACGATGCCGATCCTGGAGAGCCAGATGGCGTCGCTTCTGATCGTGACGATGGTGGTGCTTGCGACGGTCAACCTGGAACCGTTCCGAGGCGTATACGTGGTTTCCGCGGTGAGCGTCGCGGCGAATCTGGTCGCGTGCCTCTGGGTGTGGTCCGCCTGGCGGAAGTACGCTGCCTGCGCGTCCCGGGACGAGCTCGGTAAGGTCGACGCGGCAGCCTCGATTCCCGTCCATTCCCACTAGAACGAGAGGGTGAGGGTGATGCCGAAGGCGAAGTTCTGGAGCAATCCGACCTCGACGTCCGAGCCGTTTCGGAAGGTGTTCGCGATGCTCTGATTGAACTTCAGTTCGCCGAAGTTGTTCTGTGAGGTGCCCGAGTAGCGAATGTACGCCCCCATGAAGACACCCCTCGCCAGTCGGGCGTCGATTCCAACTGTGGCCTGGTATCGCACGGCGATGGACGGCGCGTCGACGGTCATATCGTAGGGGATGAAGTCGGGCGGCTGACCGACGCCCGCGTCGCCGACGGTCCTGATCCCGCGCAGCTGCAGCTGCGTCCACTGGACGCCGACGCCTGCGCCCAGTCGGAATCGGATGTCTTCGGCGATCTCGCCGTCCCAGAACAGATTCGCAGTGACCGGGATCTGGTAATACGCGCCCCCACCGCCCGTGAGTCCGTAGGACACGGGATTCGCGTTGGGATCCACAACCGGTTCCCCCGCGTTGTCGATCTCGCCGGAGCGGACTTCGAGCTCGCCGGTTACGCCGTCGATCGGGTTGTAGGTGAGACCCGACTGGATCTCGATCGTGACTTCGTCGGTCAGCTTGAGACCCAGTCCCAGGGTCACGTCCATGCCCAGGCCCACGTCGAGCTTGAGTTGGTTCAGGCGGGCGAAGATCGGGTAGGGCGGCTGAACCTGTCGAAACTGCGGCGGGACGATGTCGAAATCGATCCCGGACTTCGGATTGAAGTTGTGGAGGGAGTTCACACCCACGCGGGCGGAGAAGAAGCTCCGAAGTTCCTTCGACTTGTCCACGGTGAGCGGGATTCGGTCGGGGTCGATCTCCTGCAGCATGGACAGGACGTCGGCCCGTGGATTCGGACTGGCCTCGCCGTTCGTGGCGAGTGCGGCGGACATGATCGCGATGATCGTCTTGATGGGATACATAAAGACCCTTCGTCCCTAGAACGCGACTGAAACCTTGAGACCGACGGAAATGGTTCCGAGCTGTCTGACCTTGAGATCCGGAAGGAGGTACTGGCCCGGCGCACTTGGTGACATTTCCAACTGACCACCTTTGAATGGGCTCGTACCCGCGTACCGCAGGTATCCACCGATCCTGGTCTTCGCGGTGATCGGGTAGTCGAACGAGAGGCCGAATTCGTACCGAAAGGAAGCGGTCCAGGAGCTGAAGGAGGCGTCGTACTGCAACGGTGCCGAGATCGGTGGATCTCCGAAGGTTGCGCCGGGAACGAACGGCACCTCCACGACCCCTCCCCGAATCCCGTTGACCTCGATGTACGTCAGCTGCACGCCGAGACCGGCGGATGCCCGGAACGCGAGGTCGCGGTACTTCAGACCCCAGCTCGCATTGACGGTAAGCGGTACCTGGTAGATGTTGCCCGATCCACCGGTCGCCATGATCCGTCCGGAACCGCCGTTGGGACCCTCGACGGCGCCTGGCCACCACGGAGTGCGCGAACCTCCTCCGATCGCGGGGTACTTCGGTGGATAAGTCTGAGGCGGACCGGGGTTGACCACGGGATACTGATAGCGGGGATCGAAGGCCGGGAACGCCTTGATCGGTGGTCCTTCGAACGTCATCGGCACCGCGAGGGGGCCCGAGAGCTCGGCCTGGAAGTTGGTGATTCGATTCCAGGTCAGGCCGCTCGCGATCTCGACCTCGACACCGCTCCCGAGGGGAATCCCGTATCCGATGGCGAGATCGAGTCCGGGGTCCGTCTCCATGCTCGGCGAATCCAATCCGATTCCCGACGTCGGATTGGTCGACTCGTATCCGACCGACTCCAGCCGGACGTCGTCCAGGACGCTGACGCCGATCCGGATGCGAAAGCCACTCGTCGTGTCGTCGATCCCGGTCTTGCCCGTCGACGTGGTCTCCGTCGCCGCGGACGGACGCATCTGGTTCGATGGTTCGTCGCTGGAGTCGTCCTCGGAAGAGCGAAGTGATCCGTTCGAAATGGAGGCCCAGGGAGTCGCTTCCAGCGGCACTCCGAGGTCGGTCGAGGCGATCAACGTCACGGCGATGGTGAGGGGGAAGAGCATCGCCGAATTGTCGGGCAGAACATTGCGTGCGCCATGCGGTCTACACGTCTTGAACACGATCTGAACGAACCAGCGTCGTGGCGAGATGGTGGATCGTCTGTCTGACGACTTCGAACGATCGCCCGAGTGGAAGGTAGGCCTCGTCCGAACCCACCTGCTCGGGCATGCGGGGGACGTGGATGAACCCCGCCGGGACGGTCGAGCCGATCGTCTCGAGATGGTGCAGCATCCGGTAGCTGACCTCGTTGCATAGGAAGGTGCCGGCGGACCCTGACGTCTCGACTGGAAGTTCGAGTGACTGAAGACGGTCGACCAGGGTCGTTGTGGGCAACGTGGCGAAGTGCGCGGATGGTCCGTCCTCGACCACCACGTCGTCCTCGATCGTGCGCCCCGCGTTGTCCGGCATCGTGAATCGCCTTCTGTTCACAGCGACCTCCTCAATCCGGACGCGCGTGGTTCCTCCGGCCTCTCCCAGCATGACCACCGCGTCGGGCCGCATCCGGTCGAAGGTCTCCAGGAGATGGTCGGCGGCCTGCTCCGAGACCACGGGAAGCACGAGGGTGGAGACCCTGATCGGGAGACCGTCCTCCTTCCCCAGGCGTGACACGATCTCCGCGCTTGGATTGCGGGGGGAATCGCCGAAGGGTTCGAATCCGGAAATGAGAAGGTGCATATGGTTCGCCTCGACGCCCGGTCACGGGCGTACCGTTCATCATATGATGGCGTTTTTCCAGACAGAGGAGCCCCGATGAACAAGACGTCCGGCTGGGTCGATGAAGTCCTTTCCGAGGTGGCTGAACGCAATCCCGGAGAGCACGCGTTCCATCAGGCGGTCGGTGAAGTGGTGCCCTCCCTCGAGCCGGTCATGGACATGCATCCCGAGTGGCGGGCGTCGCGGATCCTCGAACGACTCATCGAGCCGGAGCGGATCGTCTCCTTCCGCGTGCCGTGGGTGGACGACGCCGGTGAGGTCCGCGTGAACCGCGGCTACCGCGTCGAGTTCAATTCCGCGATCGGTCCCTACAAGGGCGGCCTCCGATTCCATCCGACCGTGAATCAGGGGATCCTGAAGTTCCTCGGATTCGAGCAGGTGTTCAAGAACGCGCTGACGGGTCAGCCGATCGGCGGCGGCAAGGGGGGCTCGGATCTCGATCCGAAGGGTCTTAGCGATCTCGAGATGATGCGATTCTGCCAGTCGTTCATGAACGAGCTCTTCCGGCACATCGGTCCGGACACCGACATTCCCGCCGGCGACATCGGGGTCGGTGGTCGTGAGATCGGCTTCCTCTTCGGGCAGTACAAGCGACTCACCAACACCTTCACCGGCGTCCTGACCGGTCGCTCGATCGAGTGGGGAGGCAGCCTGATCCGACCAGAGGCGACAGGCTACGGCGCGGTCTACTTCGCGGCGGAGATGGAAGCGGCCCACGGCGGGACGCTCCAGGGGCGGCGATGCCTGGTGTCGGGTTCCGGTAATGTCGCACAGTTCGCCGCGGAGAAGCTCCTCGATCTCGGTGCCGTGCCGATCACCCTGTCGGACTCGAGCGGATTCATCGTGGACGAGGATGGGATCGACCGTGACAAGCTCGCCTTCGTGAGCGAACTCAAGAACGTGCGTCGAGGACGCATCCACGAATACGCCGAGAAGTTCCGGACGGCGACCTTCACGCCCGTCGATCGCGACTCGGATCGCAATCCGTTGTGGTCGACTCCGGCGGACGCGGCGTTCCCGTGTGCGACCGAGAACGAGATGAACGGCGTCGACGCGACCCGACTCGTCGATGGTGGATGCCGGCTCGTCAGCGAGGGCGCGAACATGCCGGTGACCCCCGAGGGGCAGGACGTCCTGCGGGAACGTGGCGTCCTCTACGCACCCGGCAAGGCGGCCAACGCCGGTGGGGTCGCGGTGAGCGCACTCGAGATGGCCCAGGCGTCGAGCCGAAGCTTCTGGAGTCGCGAAGAGGTCGACCGCCGACTGCATGCGATCATGAAGGACATCCACGGCAACTGCCTCGAGGCCGCGGAGGCCTATGGTCGCAAGGACGACTACATGGACGGCGCCAACATCGCTGGCTTCCTCAAGGTCGCCAAGGCGATGCAGGACCAGGGCGTGGTCTGAGGAGACGACAGCGACGACATGAACAGCGGTTCGGCCTGGTGGCCGAACCGCTGTCTCTTGAATCGATGGGTCGCGTATCTCAGGCCTTGCCCATGTATTCGCCGGTCTCGGGGTTCACGCGGACGACCTGCCCGATCTCGATGAAGGGTGGGACGCGGATGCGGGCGCCGGTCTCGACGAACGCCTCCTTGTTCTGGTTCGTCGCGGTAGCGCCCTTCGCCTGCGGTGTCGTGTCCGAGATCGTGAGTTCAATCGAGGCGGGGAGCTGCACCGACAGCGGCTTGCCGTCGAACATGCTCACGATGCACTCGGTGTTCTCCTTGAGCCACTGGCTCTGATCCTTCGGAATCACCTCGTTGTCGATCTCGATCTGGTCGTAGCTCTCGTTGTCCATGAAGACGAAAGGGCCTTCGCCCCGCCCACCCGAGTCGTAGAGGAACTGCATCTCCCGCCGGTCGACGTTGACCTCGTCGAGGCGATCGTCGGAGTTCAGGCGGTTGATCTTGATGCCCCCGACCTTGACATTGCGCATCTTCGCCTGGACGTAGGCGGGGCCCTTGCCGGGCTTCACGTGTTCGGTCTCCAGGATCTGGTGGAGCTGTCCTTCCCAGATGAGGAACTGACCCTTCTTGACGTCGGTGGCCTTGATCGGCATCGGTGTGTTTCCATGGAGACGGGATTCGGTATCGCGGGCGACGCGCCTGCGACACTTCGTTCGATGATACCGGGATGAGCCCGCTCGGCCGGCGGGATCGCGACTAGGATCATCCTCCCATGACCGATCCTGCGACCCCAATCGAATCCACTTGCCCACGCCTCTTCGAGCCCCTCGACCTTCGAGGCGTCCGACTCGCCAATCGAATCGTGGTAAGTCCGATGTGCATGTATTCGGCGACCGATGGCACCGCGTCGCCCTGGCACCACGTCCACCTCGGCTCGCTCGCCTGCTCCGGGGCCGGCCTGGTCCTCGCGGAGGCGACGGCGGTGGAGGCTCGGGGACGCATCACGCCGAACTGTCTGGGACTGTGGTCCGACGAGAACGAACGAGCACTGGCAGACGTGGTCGCCACCGTCAAGGCGGTCGCGCCGCGTTCGGTGCTGGGGATCCAGCTTGCCCACGCCGGTCGCAAGGCCTCGCACGCACGTCCCTGGGCGCCGTCCCGCGGGTACGTCGAGCCGAAGGATGGCGGATGGACCACGATCGGTGCGAGCGCGGACAGCTGGGAGGACATCGCCCCGCCCGCGGCCGAGATGACGACCAGGGAGCTCGACGAGGTTCGCCAGGCGTTCGCCAACTCGGCCCGACGGGCGGTCCGGGTGGGTTTCGACGTGGTCGAGATGCACGCGGCGCACGGCTACCTGCTCTCGAGCTTCCTCTCGCCGATCTCGAACGACCGGAGCGACGACTACGGCGGTTCGCTCGAAAATCGGATGCGATTCCCGCTCGAGTGCTTCGAAGCCATGCGAAGCGCCATGCCCGCCGACATCCCGTTGATGGTTCGATTCAGCGGCACCGACTGGCGCGACGATCTGGGCGGATGGAACACCGAGGATTCGGTCGCCTTCGCCCTCGCCCTCGAAGCGCGGGGATGCGACGCGGTCGACGTGTCGACCGGCGGCAACGCGAAGGCCGAGATTCCGGTGGCACCGGGTTTCCAGGTGCCCTACGCATCGGCGGTGAAGCACGCGGTCTCCGAGATGCCGGTGGTCGCCGTCGGCGAACTCTGCGATCCAGAACTCGCGGAGAAGGTACTCGAGGACGGCGATGCCGACGCGATCGCCATCGGCAAGGGCTTCCTCCGGGATCCGCGCTGGCCGTGGACGGCCGCGAAGGCTCTCGGTGCGGATCTCGAGCTGGTCGATCAGTACGCCTGGTGCGTGGGCTGACTCAGAAGACCAGCAGCGCGACGGTGATCCAGATCGCGGCGACGATCATGACGATCGCGGTATAGCCGACGATGTCGCGAGCCTTGACGCCGGTGATTGCGAGCAGCGGCAGCGCCCAGAACGGTTGGAGCATGTTGGTGAGTTGATCGCCGTAGGCGACGCTCATCACCATCTTCCCGAGAGGTATGCCGTCCTGTACACCTGCGAGCATCGCAATGGGCCCCTGTACCGCCCACTGACCGCCGCCCGAGGGCACGAAGAGGTTCACGGCGGCGGCGCTCGCCATGGTCAGCAGCGGCAGGGTGGTCGGGGTACTGGCGGCGTTCGCGGCGTCGGCGAACATCGCGAGCAGTCCACTCACCGCCATCATCGCCATGACGCCGGCGTAGAGCGGGAACTGCACGATGATGCCGGCGGCGCCCCGGGCGGCGTCCTCGACCGCCGCGAGGTAGCGGGTCGGCGAGGCGTGCAGCAGCAGACCCAGGCCGAACATCGTCGCGTTGATCTCGTTTAGTCCGAGGCGGGACAGGCCTCCATCGGCATCGATGAGATAGCCGACGAATCCCGCGACCAGCGCGAGTCCGAGGGCGAGTCCGAAGCCGATCTGCACCACCCCGGCCCGCGTGGTCGGTCCGGTCCGGTCGTTCGCGAAGCTCACGCCGAGATCGCTTGGCGTGCGCACGTCCTTCGAATCGACCGGAGCGAGAAGCAGACAGACGAGCGGTGCGATGACCAGCAGACCGAGCGCAACGAAGAGGTTCATGGGCGAAAGCAACGTCTCGGACAGGGGAATCCCGTCCGCCGCGTGTTCGGCGACGATTTCCGCCGGCAGGATCTTGCTCGCCTCGGAGGCTCGCGTCATGTTGAGCGGTGCGCTCCCACTGAAGCCGCCATGCCAGACCAGCAGTCCGAGATAGCCGGCCGCCGCGATCAGCGGGTAGTGGCAGGGAATGCCCCGCCGTTCGAGACTCCGTCCCACCGCGCGGGCGAGGAGCGCACCCACCACCAGCGCCAGACCCCAGTTGACCAGTCCCGTCAGCACGGCGACGAAGGCGACCATCGCCGCGGCCGCCGCGGTCGACCTCGGAAGCCCGGCGATGCGATCGATGCACCAACGAATCGGTGGGCTCGATGCCAACGCGTATCCGGTCACCAGGACCAGCGCCATCTGCATGCTGAACGCCAGGAGCTTCCACAGGCCTCCGTCCCACCACGCCTCCAGAAGGAGGTCGGCCTTGGATTGTTCGGGGTCCCGATCCGGGAACGTTCCGGGAATCACGAGGACGAGCACGGCGGTCAGCAGCGTGAGTCCGATCGCGAGCACGAAGGGATCGGGGATCCAGCGTCCGATCGTCCGGGTCACGAAGAGTCCGAGGCGGCTGGTCGCGCCACGCAGTCCGCGGGATGAGTCGCTCATGCGGTGCAGGGTATCGACGAAAAAACCACCGAGGATGGCCCACCCCTCCAGGGGCCATCGCTCGGCGGTCACTAGAGCATCGACGAACTCCTCGGTCATCTTCAGTCGGGGGTCGAATTCCGCGGTCCCGTCTGGCCGCATGGTCCCGATCAACGTTCACAGCCGGCACAAACCGAACCGGGTAGGCTTGAACGCACATGACCACCCCAGAGCCGTCGTCCGAGAAGTTGGAAGCAGCCGTCACCTCGCCACCCCCCGCGGCGGTCGAGCGATTCTCCGATCTTCCGATCGACGAGGTCGTGAAACGCGGCATCGACGGTTTCGGATTCAGGAAGCCGACGCCGATCCAGTCCCGGGCGATCGTTCCCCTCGCGACGGGACGCGACGTCATCGGTCTCGCACCGACTGGAACCGGCAAGACGCTCGCTTACGGCATTCCCCTGGCTCATCGACTCATCGAGGATCCACCGCCCATGAGTCGGCGACCTCGCAAGCGCAAGGGCGGTGATGCGGGAGGCAGGTACGTCGATCCCCAGCGTCGACTGCGCGGCCTGGTCGTCGTGCCGACCCGCGAGCTGGCGCAGCAGGTCGCCGAGGAGATCCGACGTCTCACCAAGGGATCGCTGATTAAGGTGACGGCGGTCTGGGGCAAGGCGGCGATCAAGCCGCAGCGCGAACGTATCCAGGCGGGCGTCGACGTGGTGGTGGGGACGCCCGGACGCCTGCGGGAGCTCATGGACATCGACGTCCTCAGTCTCGCCTTCATTCGTCATCTGGTGATCGACGAAGGCGACCGCATGCTCGACCTCGGATTCCTTCCGCAGATCCGGACCATTCTCCAGCGCATGCCGGAGAAGCGGCAGATGGCGTTCTTCAGCGCGACCATGCCGCCCGCCATGGAGGATCTCGCCCGAACCTTCCTCGACGAGCCGGCTCGGGTCGAGGTCGGTCAGCACACCCGGGCGGCGGAACACCTCGGCCACCGACGGTTCGAGATCGAGGACGTCCTCAAGGTGGCCCTGCTGCTCAAGCTCGTGGTCGGGGACGAGCGTCGTGGCGTCCTGGTCTTCTGTCGAACGCGACGGCGGGCGGGTTGGGTGCATGCCGCATTGCGGCATCACGGCATCTCGGTCGGCCTGGTGCACGGCGATCGAAGTCAGAATCAACGCAATCGCGCCCTCGAACTGTTCGGCAGCGGTGCGTCCGCGGTGCTGGTTGCGACCGATGTCGCCGCCCGCGGACTCCACATCGACGCGGTGAGAACCGTCTTCAACTACGACCTGCCGCTCTCGGCGGAGGAGTGGGTGCATCGCGTCGGACGAGCCGGACACGGTGGTGGAAGTGGCGAATCGATCACCTTCGTGTCACCACCCGAACGCGACCGTTGGAAGATCATCTCGAAGATCACCGGGGCTCGGATTCCGGTCGATCCCCTGCCCGACATTGAGGCGTTCGTTCGTCCACAGGACGCCGCCAAGCTCGAGAAGTTCCGCAAGGGTGAACGATCGACCCGCCTCGATCCGTTTCGAAGCAACGGGAGCGGTCGCCGGGGCAAGACGGGTGGACGTCCCACCAGAGACGCTCGGAAGAAGAACCGCGTCGATGCGAACACTGTGGTGGAGGTCGACGAATTCGGGTTCGAGGTTCCGGTCGAGGCCGACGAGTCGACGGCGACGAAGCGCGGCGAACGATCCGGGAAGCCCGCCAAGGCCGGCAAGTCGTCCCGAGCCGGAAAGACCGGCAAGGACGGCCGTCACGGCGGAAAGAACGCCGCGACCCGAAGTCGCGCGCGGGGTGGCGACCGCATCACCCATGGTGGCCGACGCAAGGGGGCGAGCAAGCCGGTCGATCCCAAGGAGAAGCCTGGCGGCGGTGTTCGGCGCTCGAAGTGAGCCGGACTTCGGATCGGCCCTAGACGTCCCGAATCAGCCTCCACCGAAGGCGTAGCCGTAGTAGTCCGTGAAGACCTCCCAGAGCTCCGGATGGTGGTCGTGCAGGACATGGGGCTGTTCGAAGAAGTGCTCGGTGACCACCGCGAAGAACTCCGCGGGATTCGTGGCGGCATAGGGGTCGATCACCGTCCGCATTCCGCCTTCGAGGTTCGACCGCAGGGTGTCGTACTCCCTCTGGCAGATCTGCGCCCATCGCGCTCGCAGGCCGGCGTCCATCGGCGGCGTGCCATCCACGATGCCCCCCATCATGTCGAGGGCATGGGCGAACTCGTGGAGGACGACGTTGCGGGCACCGAGATGCTGCGATCCATAGAGCGCGTCCGACCAACTCAGGATGATCGGTCCCCGGAATCTCGCCTGTCCCAGCACCGGCGTCTCGCCAGCGACGATGCCGTTGCCCTGGTGACTGTCGGTGACCACGACACCGGCGGGATAGACGAGCACCGAGGTCACGTGTTCGAAGAAACCAGCCTGATTCTCGAGCACCAGCATGGCCGCGTTGGCGGCGATCAGGATCCGCATGCGTTCATCGAGCTCGAGCCCCCCGCACCCTTCCCAGTAGGTCTCCGCTTCGATGATTCTGGCCGTGTCCTCGAGCTTCGCTCGCTGAGCGGGGCCCAGCATTCGATAGTGCCCGAGGTGTTCCTGGAGCGTCCGTCGCCAGACGGCGGGGATCTCGGTTGCGAGCAGTCGACGGCGTCGTCGCGATCTCAGGAACCACATCCGCGATCAACCCGTCGAGAAGAGGGGAACGAGCACCTGCACGACGACCCCCAGGCCGACGGCGAATCCGGCGAACGCGAGGATCACCTGGAGGGTCATGATCGTCACCTCGCGCGGCCAGCGTTCGATCCGCTCGACCCTGATCGCCTTGTACATCATGGCGATGCCGAGGATGAGGACCGGCAGCAGCCAGAGCCAGTGCTGCTGCACGCCGGGAAGCGGCTGGAGCAGCGGGGTCCAGCCGATCATGACCGACGCGACGCTCACGATCGATCCTCCGTGCGGCGATCCTCGGCCGGCCGC
>PKCT01000164.1 GCA_002862325.1 Phycisphaerae bacterium | reverse complement strand
TGGCCCACAGTGTCGAGGCGTGGTTGGGAGATCGTCTGGTGGGTGGGCTCTACGGAGTGTGCATCGGTTCGGCGTTCATGGCGGAGTCGATGTTCAGTCGTCCCCGTCAAGGTGGGACCGATGCGAGCAAGGTCGTCCTGGTGCAGACGCTCCGCCGACTCCACGGGGCCGGTTGCGTCCTCTTTGATGTCCAGTTCGAGAACGACCATCTCAGTCAGTTCGGGGTGGTCGCCCTTCCGGACGCGTCGTATCGGACTCGGTTCGCGGCCGCGATCTCCCGTCCGATGACGTGGCCAAGCATCGATGAGAATCCGTCGTCTGAATGAAAACGGAACGGACCGCGTGACCGCGGTCCGTTCCGATGAAGGCTCTGACGGATCGTCACCGTGACTCAGAAGGGACTCGAGCCCCATCTGGCGAGGACGATCCCAAGATCTGAGGCGTCAACGAAGCCGTCTTCGTTGAGATCGCCGAAGATCGGGAATGGCGCCGCGAACCAGCCGAACACGATGAAGACGTCTCGATCATCGATGCTGCCGTCGAGATTGAGATCTCCGTACCCGTACTCGCAGGAGTCTGGAACGAGGTTGAGGTTCAGGTCGGGGTTGCCGTCGGCGATCTCGACCAAGTCGTCGAGACCGTTGCCGTTGCAGTCCGCGAAGGAAGCGGGGAGTACGACAACCTCGCGCTCGAGTGATTCGGTGAGCGTCTCCGTGTCGGCCTCCTCCTTCGACCAGTCGCCCGTCGACTGTCCCTTGCGCTCCACCCTCGCGGACTTGACCTCCTTCGTGGACGCGTCCACGGTGGCCTTGACCCGCTTCTCACCGATCGTGGCGACGATCTCATCGTCGGTTGCGGTGGCGGTGCCGCTCAATGCGGCCAATACGAGCGGCAGGGCGATCCCTGCCCTGAAAAGGGCGATTCGGTTCATGTTCTGTGTTCCCCAGACTTGTGTGCGATTTCTCGCGGAAGAAGGCCTTCGAGAGACCTGAAACCCTTTCGTCGGCTCCGTCGCCGACGTGAAATCTCTTGACCGGACCAGACCGCGGAAATGCATCGTCGACTGGACGAGGGGTTTCGCCGACACCGGTTGGTCGGTGTCAAAATTCCGAGCAAAATTCCGAGCAGTCGGAGGTCGTCGTGGTCCGCGGGAGCTGAGAGGCCCGCGGCGCTCCGGCTAGGCGAGTTCGAGGAACATCGCCGCGTAGAGGCCTGCGCATCCGAGGAGGACGAAGCCGTGCCAGGCCACATGGAACCCGCGGCGATCGTCCCGGAGGTAGAACCCGACCCCGATCGTGAATGCGGCGCCTGCGACGAGGAGCGCGATCAGGGTCGATGCGTTCAGGAGACGGAGCATCGGGACGACCGCGAAGATGCAGAGCCAGCCCATGACGAGGTACATCGCGGTCGACAGTCGGTCGTATCGCCCGGTGAATCGAAGCTTGAGGACGACCCCCGCGATCGCCATGACCCAGACCGTCGCGAGAAGACTCCAACCCCATGGACCTCGGAGCGACGTCAGGCACAGGGGGGTGTAGCTTCCGGCGATGAGCAGGTAGATCGAGGCGTGGTCCGCGATCCGCCACCGACGGCGTCGACTCGGGGACGTGCTCGCGTGGTAGGTCGTGGATGCGGCCAGCATCACCAGCATCGATCCTCCGAAGACGGCGACCCCGAAGAGCGCGGCGGGGCTCGTGCGGTCGACGCTGACGAGGAGAATCGGCAACGCGGCGGCCGCGAACACGAATCCCAGCCCGTGCGTGATGGCGTTCCAGGCCTCTTCCCGCCGTCGTGCAGAGGACGGTTGGGGGGATTCGAGCGTGTTGTCGGTCTCGGCCAGCGTCATGGCAGTGGGACTTCGGAGATGAACTGGGAAGGGATTCGGTTCGAGGCGCGTGCGAGCAGTCGGCCGATCAGCATCAGCCGAACCTGCTCCGGCAGAGTCGCTGGACGGTGCTCAATGGATCCGATTCGTCGATCGATCCCACGTCGAGATCGAGTTCGGGGAAGTTTCGAGCGACCGCATGCAGCCACGTGACGAGGAATCGCCGGGGGTCCCGGTCGGACGAACGGATCGCATCCTGCTGGATCGCCATGAGCCTTTCCCTTCTCTGGTCGATCCACGCGTAGCACTCGGCCGGGTCGCCCAGATCGTTGATGAAGATCTCGAACGGGGTTCGTACGTTCCCTCCCGAGGTGAACAGGAACACCGAGTCGTACCGTCCGCCTTCGAAGATCGGAGCATCACCCGGAGGGAGCTCGTCCACCTGTCGGGCGAACCGCCGACTGACTTCGGCATGAACCCTGAGGTCGTTCCGATTGTGCCTCGCGAACGCCTCTTCGATCGCGGACCAGTCCGGATCGCGTTCGGGCTTGTAGAGGCTCGTGCGATATCGAGTGAGGGTCCGATCGAAGTCGATACCGCATCTCGACTGGATGTTTCGCATGGTCGAGGGCATCTCCTCGGTGAGCCCAAAGACGAATTCCTCGTCCCGGAGATGCCGGATGATGCGCTCGACGTCGGCGTCCTCCACCGGCGTCGGATCGTAGAGATCGCGGCCGAGCAGGAACTTCGTCGTGGCGTCGGTTGCGCCTGGTTGCTCGATGAAGTCGCGAAAGGACTGGGGATAGCTCGTCCCCGACATCGTCTTCCACAGATCGCGGAACTCCTCGCGGTTTCCGAGGAATCCGAACTCCGACTCCAGCCGGTCGAGCGGTCGTCGAACGGTCAGGATCCTGGTCCTCCCCCGGTATCTCGCGACGCCGTCATCCGTGAAGAGATTGCCCGCGTTGGAATGCATGCGGGTCCGGTCGACGTTCCAGTAGACGTGCCGGTAGGCGTCGCCGACCGGGGGCGGACGCTTGCCACCGGTCACCGCCATGATGAGCGTGGTGCCTCCGGATTTCGGCACATGGACGAGGATGGGTGGGGGGCCTTGGGGCATCGAGGTTCCAGGGGATCACGGGATCGTGGATGGGCGAGCGTCCACGATAGATCGAATATTCATCGATTGGTGGTGGACCCCCGGCGACGCGAGGCGCTCCTCGACGATTTTGAGGTGCTTGGGAGCGAGTGGCCGGGGGGCGGGATTTCCTTTCAATGTTTCCAGACAACCTGCTAGGGTGGGATTTGCGCGGGTTTTTTCGCGCCTCGGATACGACATGTCGCTGGAGGCAGCTGCTTCGATGGAGGTCGTCCGCAGGAGGAGAGATCACATGAGATATCGCGGCAACGCCATACTGAACCTCGGAGCCGGACTGTGCGTGGGCGTGACGGCCTCGGTCGCGGCCCAGTCCCCGGAGAAGCCCTGGCAGCACGCCGACGGATCCGTCGAGTTCAAAGGGCAGACCTTCGAGAACTGGCGGGCGTTTCATCGTTCCGGTCTCTTCGATCCCAACCACAAGTGCCTGACGCCCTCGCCGGATGCGGCTCCCGGCGGGCCTGAGGACCAGGCCCCGTTCGGGTTCAGGGGCATCTCACCCGCCGACTGCTCGCTTGGAAACACGTCTATCAGCGGAACCTACGACCCTTCGGTCGCGATCTATCGCATTCCCTGCGTCGTGCACGTCATCACCGACGCCTCGGGGAGCCAGGGCAACATCTCCGACGCCCAGGTCGAGAGCGGCATTCGCATTCTGAACGAGGACATGAACGCGCTTCTCGGGACGCCGGGCGGCAACGGCACCGAGGCCAGGATCGAGTTCTATCTCGCCGACGTCGATCCCCAGGGGAACGCCACCAACGGCATCACCCGTTCGGCCAACTCGACCTGGTTCAACGACGGGGGCAACTACTGGGACTCGCTCGCGTGGGACACGAATCGATACTGCAACATCTACACCAACACGGCGAGCGGCGCGCTCGGCTACGTCAATGGATTCCCCGCGGAGCCCGGTCATGTGGGCGCGGTCGACGATCGCATCGTCGTGCTCTGGTCGACCTACGGTGAGGACGGTCCCTACGGACCCCCGTACGACATGGGGCGCACCTTGACGCACGAAGTGGGTCATTATCTCGGCCTCTACCATACCTTTCAAGGCGGGTGCGCCGGCGGGAGCTGCTACGGCGCCGGTGATCTGATCTGCGATACCAACGATGAGAGCGGCCCCAACTTCTCGTGTGACGGTGGCAATCCGTCCACCTGCGGCTCGCTCGATCCGATCGACAACTACATGGACTATTCCGACGATTCGTGCATGGCGAGATTCACGGTCGAGCAGATCAACCGGATGCGATGCACGTTGTTGAACTACCGACCGCTGCTCTACAGCTCCGGGCCGGGTTGTCCAGCAGGCTGCAGCGGCGACATCCTCAATGATGGCGTCGTCGACAGCGCCGACCTCGGCGTCCTCTTCGCGGCCTGGGGACCATGCAGCGACGATCCCGAGCAGCCCTGCTGCTCCGACTTCGACGGCAATGACATCGTGGACAGCTCCGACGTCGGACTTCTGATCGCCGCGTGGGGGCCGTGTCCGGTCGATCCGTGCGAGGGCGTCGATTGCAACGACGGCGACCCGTGCACCATCGACACCTGCGTCGACGGAACGTGCATCAACGAGCCGGTCCCCGGATGCGGCGAAGGGCCGTGCGGAGATCCCAATGCAGGATCGTGCTTCACCGCCAACGGCACACCGGGATGCGACGACGCGGCGGTCTGCGAGCCGATCTGCGCCGCTGATCCGTACTGCTGCGACACCGCCTGGGACGGCGTCTGCTGCGACGCGACCGGTCAGTGCGGGGACGGCGGGGGAGGCAGCGGCGACTGTTGCATCTCGAACGGTTCGCCCGGGTGCGAAGAATCCGAGTGCCAAGCGCTCATCTGCGGTGCCGACGCCTACTGCTGCGACACCGAGTGGGACCAGATCTGTGCCGATGCCGCGCTCGCCAACTGCCCGGTCTGCAACAGCTGATCAGCGTCCCTCGACCATCATCGGCCGGTGCCGGCCTAGGAAAGGTCCGAGGCCTCTGCTCCGGCCTCCCTCGCTGGCTTCCGCGGGCGTCTGTTGGCGTTCTGAGGCGGAGATGTCCGGATTTCGTCGCGTGCAACGTGTTCCGTAACCGAGGGTGGGGAAGAGGATTGGGGCGATCTGCGCAAAAATCTGCCTAGAACCTCTCTGCTCCAGCTGGACCCGAGGATGTTATGAGGCACCTTGTACACGGAGACGCACGTCGGGAACACGTGCAGATCCGGTGTTCTCGAGATTTACACCCTCGAGATTGACTCCTTAGCAACAAGAAGAGCGGCATTCGATGCGGTGTTGGGAACCACCGCGCGGAACGCCAGAGAGCGATCGGGAAAGATCAATGTTCAAGCATCTGGCTGGCGGCCTCCTGGCCTCAATAGTCATCTCGAGCGTTGCGCTCGGCGGAGGGACGGCGACGAGTTTCGATGGGGCCTTGATCCGCGGCGACACCGTCGGAAGCTCTTCATCCGTCACCCAATTCACCGAAGTGGTCGACCCTGACTCACCCGAGTGGGTGTATCGGCCTTTTCCCTCGTCACCGCTGACGGGCCACTACATCGACTTCAGCGACAACAACGTGCTCTTCAACTACTCGACCGTCGGTGGCCTTGAGCTTCTCTACGGAGCGGCGTTCCAATGGGTCTTCACCGACGTCGACGACTCGTTGGCGGACTTCGAATCGGTGGCCTTGGTCGACTCCGTCGGTGACGATATCGACTGGGGCCTGCTTGGCCTCGAGGTCATCGACGCGAACAGCTTCTCGATCGACTTCAGCCTGGTCACCGGCATGCCGAATCTCATTTCGCAGGGTGACCGCTTCGAACTTGAAATTTCCTTCGTCCCGGCCCCTGCCGTGACGCCCATGATCGTGGCCGGTCTGGCGCTTGGTCGCCGTCGCCGTCGTGATTGAACGAAGGGCCGACGATATCGGATTGAGATGGAAGTCAATTCCCGCAATTTGAATGGATCGAGAGGTTTTCCGAATCATGTTTTTCACGCGAGTGTTCGCCGGTACGCGTACTCGCATTCGTGTTCCTGAGATCGAAGAGAGTCGTCTCTCGCGTGGCTGCGGCCCGATACCGCGGAAGCCCAGCATTCGAGACTGGTGAGAGGAAGAAGTAGAGATGCCGCAACACACCGCAACCCAAGCCTTGTGGTCGCTGGTGATCACCGGGGCCGCCCATGCGGGTGCCGCCACGACGTTCGATGGAGCCCTGATCGCTGGGGAGTGGATCGACGACTCAGGGGTGTTCGACACCTTCGCCGAAGTCGTCGATCCCAACCTGCCCGAGTACTTCTGGACCGGTGAGGACACCCCCTTCGACGGGTTCGCCGTCAATCTCGGTGGTTCCTCGGTCGAGTTCCGCTACTCGACGCTGGACTTCGAGTACCTGTACTACGCCAAATCGTCCAGATTCATCTTCACGGATGTGGACGACGTCCTGGCGGATTTCGAATCCGTCGCGTTGGGCGATTCCCGAGGGGACGGCGGCATCGACTGGTCGCTGCTCGAACTTGGGGTCCTGGACGCGAACAGTTTCTATGTCGATTTCGCCGGCGTGGCGTCAGATGGCGACACCCAGCGCATCTTCAACGACGACTTCTTCGTCATGGAGATGACGTTCGTACCGACGCCCGCCGCCGCTCCGCTCCTGATCGCCGGAGCCGCCTTCGCTGCGAGGCGCAGGCGTCGCTGACTGCAGTCGTCCGATCGGATAAACGACACGCCCCGCGGCCGAGGCCGCGGGGCGTGTCGTTTGCGATCGGTCGAGGTTCACTTCTCGTTCATGGCCGCCGTGTTGATCGCGATCGACCTGATGGCGTTGAGAAGCTGGCCGTTGCCGGCGAGGAAGAGTCCCATGAGGAGGAGGTAGGCGCTGCTGAGCACCTCTGCGATCTGGAAGTCGCCGTCCTCGCCCTGGAACTCCTGGATCAGGGCGACGCCGACGAGGGCGGCGCCGATGAGCATGGTGACGAAGCCGAGTCCAGTCATGACCTGGGCGAGGATGGACAGGACGTTGGTCTTGCCGGCGACGGCTTCAGATGACTCGTGCATGTTTTCGTTCTCCGTAGTGGGGATGACCGCGGTGCGCAATCGATAAAAGGTCCGTCGGATGTCGGCCCTCGTTCGGTCCAGATATTGTTGATGCTTGCGTCAGGCAATACGGAGGCAGGTCGAGTCCACCGCCTTCCCCGTCAGAAGCAAACCTCTTCACGAACTACGGTTACTTCGAGAGGGGTGGGCGAGCCAGGGTCGTCCAAGTCCGGCGAGGACCAGCAGGAGCGCGATCTGAATCGTCCACCGAACGAGGTGGCCGCGGGTCGAGAGCCGGGTTCCGTTGAAGGGCAGGTCGTTCACCCACATGTTGAGGTTCGCGAGCGACATGGCGAGGACCAGCAGCAGAAGGATCTGGGCGGACCGCCGCCGGCTCCAGGGGACGGTCAAGCCGAGTCCGAGGACGATCTCCATACCGCCACTCGCGTAGTTCCAGAAGCGAGGCCAGCCGAGGTAGGCCGGGACGATCGCCTCGAACGGTTCGGGGTTGCGGAAGTGGAGCGATCCAATCCAGGCGAACGCGAGTCCCAGTGGAATCGCGATGAGGGCCGGGAGGATGGAGGAGCCGAATCGCATGTCGTGGTTTCGAGATCGTCGCGACGGTCGCCCGGTCGAGGACGGACCGGTCGCGGCGGGGCAACGGTCAGACGTTGAAGAGGAAGTGGACGACGTCTCCGTCCTGGACGACGTACTCCTTGCCTTCGCTTCGCAGCTTGCCGGCTTCGCGGATCGACTTCTCGTTCTTGTACTGTTCCAGATCCTCGATCGTGTAGCACTCAGCGCGAATGAAGCCGCGTTCGAAGTCTCCGTGGATGACGCCGGCGGCCTTCGGCGCCGTGTCGCCCCGTCGGATCGTCCACGCCCGGATCTCCTTTTCGCCCGCGGTGAAGTAGCTCTGGAGGCCGAGGAGGTCGTACGCCCCGCGCGCGACCACGGCGAGCGCCGGCTCGTCCATGCCAAGCGACTGGAGCATCTCGAGCTTGTCGTCCTCGTCGAGTTCGGCCAATTCGCTCTCGATCTTGGCGCAGACGACGACCACCCCGCCGCCGTGTTCGGCCGCGTACTCACGGACCGCCGCCACCATCGACCCAGATCCGTCCGCGTTCGCCTCGTCCACGTTGGCCACGTAGAGGATCGGCTTGGCGGTGATGAACCCGAACGAACGAACCGCCTTCGCCTCCTCGGGGTTGAGGTCGAGCGTTCGAAGCGGCTTCTCGTCGTCGAGGCAGGCCTTGCACTTCTCGAGCACGGCGAGTCTGAACTTCGCGTCCTTGTCGCCCGACCGAGCCTGTCGCTGAGCCTTGTCGAGCGAGCCGTCGACCTGTTCGGCGTCGGCGAGCAGGAGTTCGAGGCCGATGATCTCGATGTCGCGGACCGGATCGACCGAGCCCGATACGTGGACGATGTCGTCGTTCTCGAAGCAGCGGGTCACCTGCAGCAAGGCGTCGACCTCGCGGATGTTCGCCAGGAACTTGTTGCCGAGCCCTTCACCCTTGCTCGCGCCTTCGACCAGGCCGGCGATGTCGACCAGTCGGAGCGCGGCGGGGATGATCTTCTTGGTCTCGATGTGGGCGTTGATCCGATCCAGGCGGGGATCGGGGACACTGACCACGCCGACGTTCGGCTCGATGGTGCAGAAGGGGTAGTTCTGGGCCTCGATGCCAGCCGCCGTGAGGGCGTTGAAGAGGGTGCTCTTGCCGACGTTCGGCAGTCCGACGATGCCACATTCCATGGGTGTTTTCCAAGCGGGTAGAACGAGAGCGAAGATCCTACCTGCTTCGACGGGGGGTGCGGTTGACCTCGGACCCGAGGGGGGCGATCCTGGAGCCCGTCACGCCCAACCGTCCGCTCAGGAGATCATCATGTCCGTCACGATCACGTTTCTCGGTCACGCCGCCTTCCGATTGTCCGACGGCACCCATACTGTGCTGATCGACCCCTTTCTCACCGGAAATCCGGCGGCGGAGGCGGCCGGTCTCTCCGCGAACGACGAATCTCCCACCCATATCGTGCTCACGCACGGGCACGAGGACCATGTCGGAGACACCGTCGCGATCGCGAAGCGCAGCGGTGCGACGGTCATCGGTGCCCACGAGCTCTGCAACTTTCTCGCCGAGCAGGGGGTGGAGACCGTGGACTCCGCGAATCCGGGCGGTGGTGTGCCTCAGTCCTTCGGCCGCGTCGACCTGACCCATGCCTTCCATTCCTCGAGCTTCGGTGGCCGGTACATGGGGATGCCCTGCGGTGTGGTGATCCGTCTGGGCGACACGACGATCTATCACACGGGCGACACCGGCCTGTTCGGCGACATGAAGTTGATCGGTGAACTCCACCGCCCCGACGTGGTCATCCTGCCGATCGGCGATCGCTACACCATGGGGCCGGTGCACGCCGCCCGCGCCGCCGAGCTGATCGGTGCGAAGCTGGCGATCCCGTGCCACTACAACACCTGGCCTCCGATCGAGCAGGATCCGAAGGACTTCCAGCCCGAAGGAATCGAGGTCCGGATCCTGGAGCCGGGGCATTCCACGGACGTCTAGGCGAGTCCGCACGGTTGACGTGTCTAGACTGTGAGCGACGACGAGTCGGTCGCCACGAGGCTTCCACGGCATGAGACCACCGATGGGACAATCCGACGCTGGCATCACGCCGTTCCAGATTCGTCTGGTGGTGGTGGGGGTCGCGATCCTGTCGGCGTTCGGGGTCCTCGGTTGGCAACTGCATCGCCTCGCGACCGATTCCGCATGGCTCGAGGCGGCCGAGGCGCGTCTCTCCGAATCGGCCTTCGAGCTGACCACCCGGGGATCGATCCTCGATCGACGCGGCCGTCCGCTCGCACGCGAGGGGTCGACCTGGGTCTTCGAGGTCCACTACGAGACGGTGGTGGGGGCATGGGCGCGGCGACAGGCGGAGCGATCGGCTCGACGTGAACTCGGGGCGGCGTGGAGTGGACTCTCGGGATCCGATCGTTTCGCCGAGACCGACGCTCGTCTCGGTCCATGGGAGGATCGTCTCGCCAAGGTCTGGGCGGCCGTCTCCGAACTGTCGGGAATCTCGAACGAGCGACTCGCCGAGCGGGCGGAGGACGTTCGCCACGACACCGGTCGGATGCGAGGAAGCATCTGGGCTCGCAACTTCGATGATCTCGCGCGAAGGTTCGACGATCCCGAGGATCGGTTCGTGCCGTTCCCGATTCGGGAGGAGAAGGGCTTCCACCGGATCGTCAAGCTGGATTCCGACGCCGCGGCGTTCAACCTGCTCAAGTCGTTGGATCGGCTCGATCGCTCGATCGTCGACCGTCGTGGTCGTCGGGTGGAGGATCCGCCATTCCGAGTGCGGGGCATCACCGAACGCGAACGAGGCTACTCCGATGCCGTCATCGTCCTCGATCGCGACACCCTGCCGCCTCCGCTCGATGACGGGCCGCCGCTCTCGATCGAGGTTCGCGGGGTCGCCGACACCATCGTCGGATCGACCCGGGACCGGGTGCAGCGCTCCGACATCGAGCGACGTCCGTACCGCACCCGGGACGATGAGGGGAATCCCACGGTCGACTACACGGGCTACGACGGGGCGCGGGCGGAGGACATCGTCGGGCGGAGTGGCATCGAGCTCGAGTTCGACGCGTCGCTCCACGGGGAGATCGGGTATCGGGAGGCCGACCGCGCGACGGGGGACACGATTCTCGAAAGGCTCCCCGTCCCGGGCATCGACATCCGGCTGGCCATCGACGTCGGCCTGCAGGCGCGGATTCGCGCGATCCTCGATCCCGAGGCCGGGCTTCTCCAGGCGAGCCAGCGACAGTACTCGTGGCGAGGTTCCGAACCCAGTCCCATGATCGAAGTCGCGGGACGCCCCCTCTTCGGCGCCGCGGTCGTCCTCGACGTCGAGACCGGCGAGACGCTGGCCCTCGTCTCCACCCCCACGGCCGAGGATCTCGACCTGTCGGATCGCGACTACGTCCTGATGTCGTTGGACGACGAGCGGGCCGCGTCGCTCGATTCGAAGGAGCGCGGTCGGCGAGACGAACTCGTCGATCTCGCGCTGTTCAGGAATCGAGCGATGTCGACGGAGTACCCGCCCGGATCCCTCGTCAAGCCGCTGATGTACGTCGGTGCCGTCGCCGCGGGCGTCTTCCGCGAGGACGAGGTGGTGACGTGCAACGGTTTCTACCGCGGTTCGGAAGGGGACGACTTGAAGCCGAGATGCTGGGGTTGGCGACCGAAGGCGACGCCGCCGACGTTCCTCCGGCACGGTCCGCTCGGACCCGAGGAGGCGATCTCGAAGAGCTGCAACAACTACTTCTATCGGGTCGCGGAACGGCTAGGGCCCGAAGGCGTCGGAGCGTGGTACGAGCAGTGCGGTCTCGGGGCGCCGCTGGGGGCTGGATTCGGCGCGGCGCTCGACGGGACGTTCGATCGGTCGCGAATCGACGGCCCGGTCGATCGACTCATCATCGGGATCGGGCAGGGGCCCGTGGGGTTCACGCCGCTGCAGGCGGCGACCGCGTATGCACGTCTCGCGAGGTACGGTGCGCCGGTCGTGCCCCGTCTCGTCCTCGATGCGGAGCCGACCCCGATCGTCGCGGGGCGGTGGCCGCGGAACGCCGTGCGTCGAGCGCTCGCCGAGAGCCGTCGAGTCGTCCAAACATCACCCGAATCGATGTGACAGAGCGTTTCGGAGCTCGGTCGGGACGCGCCGGACCGGCGGGTGATTCGCGCGCGGCGCCGCGCGGCGTCGAGCGCGGCCCGCGCGGTCCCCGCGTCCACGGCGAGGTGCGTGACGCCCGCCGTGAGCGCCGGGTAGTACCACTCGACGTAGGGCGCGTCCCAGAGCGCGACGGCGGAGCCGAGGAGCCAGAGGTGGTTCAGGTTCCG
>PKCT01000221.1 GCA_002862325.1 Phycisphaerae bacterium | reverse complement strand
TGCTGGTCGGTGCATGGTGGCGTCAGCATCCGGCGACCGGAATCGCTCGTGCTGGATCTGCCCGCCCTGGGCCGCGAGACCCCTCTGCTCCACCGAGGCGCTGAACTCCCCTACCGCGTGACCGAACTGGAAAATCCGATTCTTGGAGGCATCGACGAACATCCCCTGCCCGTGGGACCGATCAGTCTCCGATCGACGATGTTCGGCGATGCGGACGATCCACGTCTCCGTCAACTCGGTGGCTACTTCTTCGTGGCGAACGGGCGCACGACCAGCAGCGCACTCGCAGTCGAGAACGTCGCCTTCGACCTCACGTCGAGTCATGCGTACTACTGCAAGGTGCAGCTCGACATGCTCGAACAGTCGACCGGCGACGACGATGCGTTGATGACCCGTTACCGGGATCTCTGCACCGACTTCGTCACGAACCTGCTCCCGGAACTCGCCCGCGTCCTGCCGGACTGGCGGGAGTACGAGTTCCGGGCCGACGAACTCGACGCCGACGGATGAGCGAGGGGTGCGACTCCTCGGGTACCGTCGCGGCATGAGCCTCCAAGCGATCGACAGCCATACCGAGGGCGAACCCACCCGCGTCCTCGTGGGCGGCGTTCCGGATCTCGGTCATGGCCCGGTCCCGCGACAGGCGGAGACCTTCGACCGCGAGTACGACCACCTTCGTCGAGCCCTCGTCTGTGAACCCCGTGGCCACGACGTGCTCGTCGGCGCCATGCTCCTTCCCACCACGAAGGAAAACGTCGACGCGGGCGTGATCTTCTTCAACAACGTCGGTCGTCTCGGCATGTGCGTGCACGGGACCATCGGCGTCGTCCGGACCCTCCAGCACCTCGACCGCGTCTCGGCCACGCCCGGCGCGACGGTGCGGCTCGACACACCGGTGGGCGAGGTCGAGGCGACGATCGGGGAGGCAGGTTCGATCTCCGTGGAGAACGTGGCGTCCCATCGAAGCCACCGCGGAATCGAAGTCGATCTCGGCGACCGCATCGTCCACGCCGACGTGGCGTGGGGCGGGAACTGGTTCGCGCTGGTGTCGGATCACGGAGAGACCATCTCGGCGGATCGAAGCCGCGAACTCACCACGATCTGCTCACGCATCCGCGAACGGGTGAATCGAGTCCTGACATCGATCGCGGGCGCCTCCCCCGTCGACCATGTCGAACTCTTCTCGCCGGGAACCGGAGACGCGGACAGTCGGAACTTCGTCCTGTGTCCCGGTAACGCGTACGATCGTTCGCCCTGTGGAACCGGCACGAGCGCGAAGCTCGCATGTCTTGCCGCCGAAGGAACGCTGGGCGAGGGACGTCCCTGGATCCAGGAATCCATCATCGGGAGTCGTTTCACGGGATGGTGGCAGTCAGGACCGACCCCCGAACAGGTGATACCCCACATCGCCGGCCGTGCGTGGATCACCGGTGAACTCGATCTCGTCATGGAGCCGAACGATCCGTTCCGGAACGGACTATTCTCGCCGTCCGGCGTCGATGGCACCATCCACCACGACACCGAAGGGAGCACCGACCATGCATCGTGAGCATTGGCGAGGGGTCATGCCGGCGATCACGAATCCGTACCGCGAGGACCTCGCGATCGACCACGCCAGACTTGCGACCCAGGTCGTGCGGATGCGCGACGCGGGATGCACCGCGATCGTCACCCCCGGTTCCCTCGGGGAAGGCGGAGCCCTCGACCTCGAGGAGAAGGCGGCGATCTGGCGTACCTGCCGTGAGGCAGTGGGATCCGACATTCCCGTGGTGGCGGCGGTGAGCGCGCTCTCCACGCGCGAGGCCGTGACCATCGCCAGACGGGCCGAGACCGAGGGCTGCGCAGGCCTGATGGTTCTTCCCGCCTACGCCTATGTGGGATCATGGTCGGAGATCGAGGCCCACTTCTCGGCCGTATTTCGGGCGACTCCGCTGTCCTGCATGCTCTACAACAATCCGATCGCGTACGGAGTTGACGTCTTACCGATGCAGGTCGGCGAGCTCGCCGGAGCGCACGAGAACCTGCATGCGGTGAAGGAGTCGAGTGGCGACATCCGACGGTTCCGAGCGATACGCGAAGTCCTCGGCGACCGCCTCGCGATCTTCGTCGGGATCGACGACATGGCGGTCGAGGGGGTAGACGCGGGCGCGGATGGATGGATCGCCGGCCTGGTGAACGCGCTTCCCGAGGAATCGGTTCGCCTGTGGGACCTGGCCGTGCAGGCCCATGCGACCGGAGAGCGTGAACAGCTCGAGACGCTCTATCACTGGTTTCTCCCCCTGCTTCGCCTCGACGCCGTACCGGAGTTCGTGCATCTGGTCAATCTGGTCCAGGCCGAGTTCGACATGGGTGACGAGCGCGTGCGCGGACCGCGTAGAAGGCTCGAAGGAGGCGTACGCGAGGATGCGATCGCGATCATCGAACACGCCAGACGCACTCGGCCGAACATCGACTGAGTCTCAACGCAACCACGCCGGAAGCAGGACCTCCGACACGCCGTCCCAGCATCGCGGTACGGAGAATCGCTCGATGCTCGCGGGGAGCCCCACGGAGGTGAAGCCGGGATGCCCCGTCGAGGGATACGGGCCACCATGGACCATCGACGGAACGACCGCGACCCCGGTCGGCATCTTCCGTTCAAGCAGTCGCCCGCAACGTGGCCGAAGCACGTCGACGAGCGGTCCCCAATCGACCGTCCCTCCCGAAGAGCTCCACACGGTCGCCGTCAACTGACCCTCCAGAGAACGCGCGAGGTCGACCGCGGCCGCCATGGAATCGACGCGAACGAGGATGCCCACGGGACCGAAGATTTCCTGCGACAGCGTCGACCAACGGCGCTTCGCGGTCTCATGATCGACCTCGAGCAGCGTCGGTTCGGCTCGCCATCCCGGACCGACCGCCCGGCCTCCGCACCGGCGTCGGGCCCCGGCCGCTTCGAAGGATTCGATCCCCTCGACGAATTCGGACTGCCCGCGTTCCGAGAGGAGGAGTCCGGGAGCCGATGCAACGAGCTTCGTTTCGACCGCGATCCCGAGATCCTCCGCGGTCTTCTCTCCCACGACGACGAGCAGGCCCGGCTTGGTGCAGAACTGGCCACCGCCCAGAGTGATCGAACCGGCCCAGGCTTCCGCGAGCGCCTCGACCTCGGAGGGGTCGGTGTCGATCGACGCGAACACCGGGTTCACGCTCGACATTTCGAGATACGCCGGCGTCCCCGCCTCATCGGCGACCTGCTTGATCCCGAGCCCCGTCGCCCGCCCACCCGTGAACCCCACCGCGGCCACCGCCGGATGTCGGACGAGGTCGAATCCATCCGCCGGGTTGCAATGATGAAAGTACTGAACCGTCGCGGGCGGAAGATCGCTCTCCGCGAGCGCGACGCCAACGCACTGCGCGAGAAGAAGGCCGGTCCCCGGATGCAGGGGATGCCCCTTCGCGATCACCGGATTGCCCGCGGCGATCGCGGCCGCGAAGTCGCCCCCCGCGACGGCGTGGAAGGCGAGGGGAAAGTTGTTTGGACCGATGGTCAGGACGGCGCCGCCGAGTGGACCTCGGTCCGAGCGGATTCCGGTCGCCTCATCGACGATCGGTCGCCGCCAGCTGGTCCCGCCCACGTCGACCGCCGCCGCGGCCGCCTGTCGCAGCTGACCGACCATTCGATCGAACTCGACCTCCGCGAGTCGCGGGGAGAGCGGCAACCCGGTCTCCAGATGCGCCATCCGCGCGATCGGCTCGCGCTCCGCATCGAGATGGTCGGCAACCCGGCCCAGGAACGACCCGACGTCGGCAGGTCCGATGTCGGCCAGCGCCGCACTCGCGTCCAGCGCGGCCGACGCGACACGATCGAGCTCGACCGAGGTCGAGATCGGGTACCGCTCGTCCAACGGCTCCCCGGTCGATGGATTCCAGGCGTGGAAGCTCGGCGTGGTCGAATCGGCGGTCGACCAGGATCCCGCGGTGAAGACTGGCTGCATGCCAAGGATGGTAACGACCGGCTCAGCGCATCTGGCCGAGAGTGATCCGACGGCTCACCCGCCTCATGGGGTGATCGGATGTCCGAGTCGGGCCAGTCGCGTCTCGACCTCTCGTCGGGTCTCGTCGACCGCGGCTTCCAGATCGTCCTGGGCGCCCACGAAAGCGAGCCGCTCCAGCAGATCCCGCTCGTGATCGGGAAGATCCCGATCGAGATACCGAAAACCGAAGTCGAATCGGTCGGGATCGTGCTCGATACGCATCAGTTCGCACAAGGGCTTGATCAGGCGGTTCTGGTAGCGGGTGAGCGCATCGAGCCGGTGACCGCGACGAAGCGGCTTGAGCACGATCGGCATGAGGTGCGGATGCAGCGCCGCGAGTCTCGAGAGATGGGACTCGATTCGGCGGCGATGCGACGTCCGATCAAGGCGGACGGGCTCGTCGAACCAGCCCTCGCGATCGATCAGCTTCACGCCCCGGCCATGCCGCTCGACGTCCAGAAGCCGATCCTCGATAGGCGTCTCCACCTCCATCAGCACCAGATCGATCGCCAGGTCGGACGACGTGACCTCCCCCAGGTACAGGACCGACGGATGACCATGGGGCGTCGGATCCGGATGCCGATAGCGGGCGACCACTCCGACCGTCCGGTCGAGCCAGATCTCGAAGTCGTCGAGCACCGCTTCGAGATCGTCGGCCGCCGTCGCGAGCATCGGATCGAGATCGCTCAACGGGTCGATCCGGCCGCTCGCATCGGCGCCCCCGAGCCACGCGACCCGGATCCTCTCATCCGAATGGACGTGGTGGCGGAGAGCCTCGACGAGTTCATCGCGTTCCATGCCGTCAGTCTAGGGATGCAACGCCACCGATCCGGGCGTGCCGAACGGATCAACGTCGCAAAATCGCGATGCGCATGTCATGAGGGCCGGGAACCGACTACTGGAGGAAGATCCAATCCCCTCGACAACTCAGGAGGTCCTCTCATGAATCTCAATTCCGGGTCCTGCATCGTCGCATTCGCTCTCGCAGCTTCCTTCGGAGGATCCGTCTCGGCCCAGGGCGTCGAGCCCTTCCAGGTTCAGGAATCGATCCGTGTCAACGAGGTCGACATCGTGGACGCCGTCCTTGGCATCCCACCATTCCTCGCCACGAACGACCAAGCAGGCGGCTGGTTGAACAACGGGACCGCCAGCGACGCGGGCAGCAGCGGGGTCGCGGCTCAGTGGACGACGATCCGAGAGGACTTCATCGGGGGCTTCGCCTTCGCGGAGACCCAGGAGTTCGGCGGCAGTCGAAGCCTCTCCCGGTCCGATCTGACCACGACTTTCTCGGTCGCCCGCACGGCCAGACTCGATGCCGTCGTCGACTTCGACGCAAACTTCTCCAACGATCTCGGAGAGGCCGTCGGCCAGGTGGAGCTCGTCAGACTCGACGTGTTCGACAACATTGTCGAGGTCCTCTTCCGCGTGGAGATGGAAGGCGAGATTGGAGATGAGGAGACGCGATCCTGGGAGCAGGTTCGGGTAATCAGACCGGGACGATATCGATTCCGAATCGACTCGATTGCCGACGTGCACGGAACTTCGATCGGGCCCGATCTCGGTGGCATGCTCACCTTCGGTTCCATTGCGATGGGCCGCCTTCCCGATTGTGGCGAGCCGGGTTCGGGGTCCTGTACAGAAGTGCGTCCGGTGCCCTCGTGTTCGGACGCGACGTGCTGCGAACGAGTGTGCGACAGCGACCCCTTCTGCTGTGCGAATGCATGGGACGGATCCTGCGTGATCGCAGCCAACAACACCTGCGACGACGCCTCGCCCTGCATCGGCGACATCAATGGCGACGGACGGGTCGACGGGGCAGATCAGGGGCGTCTGTTCGCCGCCTGGGGGGCTCAAGCACCGACCCACATCCATCCCGCCGATCTCAACGGCGACGGCCGGGTCGATGGCAAGGACCTTGGGCTGCTCATGATGCACTGGGGTGCTTGCTGAGCGGAACCGCGGATCGAATCGTTCCCCCTCCCAGCAGGCACGACGGGCCGGTCGCAAGACCGGCCCGTCGTCGAATGATCGCCTCGTCGAACTCAGGATGCTTCCTGGATGTGCCGAACGACCTGCTGCGGATAGGGGATGTTGATGCCCTGGGAGTCGAAGGCCTTCTTGAGCGACTCGTTCATAGCGAAGGTGGTCGGCCAGAAGTCGGCGGCGTTGACCCAGAATCGGATCTTCAGATCAACCGAGCTCTCCCCGAGGGCCCCCACTACGATCATCGATGCGGGATTCTTGAGAATCCTGTCGTCCGCGTCGATGAGACCCTGGATGACCCCTCGCGCCGCGTCGATGTCGTCCTCGTAGCCGATGCCGATGTTGATCTCGACCCGTCTCGTGGGCTGGGTCGAGTAGTTCACGAGCACGCCGGTCGCGATGCTGTTGTTCGGAATCACCACCGTGCGGTTGTCACCGGTGGTCAGGACGGTGTTGAAGATCTGGATCTCCTTCACGGTGCCGCTCTGCCCGGCTCCCTCGACGAAGTCGCCGACCTTGTAGGGGCGGAAGAGCATCACCGAGACCCCCCCGGCGAAGTTCGAGAGCGTTCCCTTGAGGGACATGCCGATCGCGAGGGTGGCAGCCGAGATGATCGCGATGAAGGAGGTCACGGGAATCCCGGCGAGCCCCGCGACGGACAGAAGCAGCATCACCTTGAGGGCGATGCCGGCCACGCTGCCTAGAAACTTTCCGATCGTCGAATCGACGGCCCGGATCGAGAGCATCTTTCGAATGATGCGCTGCACCCAGCCGATCACGATCCATCCCAGAATGAGGATGACGATCGCCATCCCGATCGATGGCAACTGATCCATCACCGCTTCGGACGCCACCGAGGCCAGAGAAGAGAGCCAGTCCGTCATCCCTCCGACGGTGAATTCGCTGGGCCCCGAGACGCCCGCGGCTTCCGGTGCCGAATCGGCTGCCTTGGACGCACCATCGGTGTCCTCCGAAACGATGATGCGGCTGAGCGTGAATGACATTGAGGATCCTCCAGAAGTTGGTCTTGGGAATCTACCTGTGCGACGGATTCGGTGCAGCCCGGCCTGAATGGGACGGGTAGGCTTCGAGCATGCGAGTTTCGCTCTCCATGCTCACGGTCGTCGCAGCGTTCGTATCGCTGTGGATCTGTCACGGATCCGCGATGGCCGCGCCTCCGAACATCGTCCTGGTTCTCGTGGACGACCTCGGATGGCAGGACGTCTCCGTACCCATGGGATCTCGCCCGACCGCCGGAAACGAGCGATACCGCACACCATGGCTGGAACGACTCGCCGAGGAGGGCATCGTATTCAGTGATGCCTATGCGGCCAGTCCGGTATGTACCCCAACCCGGGTCTCCATTCTGACCGGTCGACATCCGGCCCGGACCGACGTGACCTACTGGACGCTCCACCCGGATCGAGATACCTCCTCGCCGCATGAACGGCTTCATCCGCCCGCTTGGCGGACGATGGGGTGGTCTGAGCCGGAGGGGACGCTTCCAACTCTTCTCTCCGAAGCCGGCTATCGAACGATCCACGTCGGGAAGGCGCATTTCGGCGCGATCGGCACGCCGGGTGCGGATCCGACGAATCTCGGCTTCGATGTCAACGTTGCGGGACACGCCGCGGGCGCGCCGGGAAGCTACCTCGGCACACACGCATTCACCGCGGGACAACGACGTGGGGACGGTCGCCCGAGCGTCTGGGACGTACCCGGCCTGGATGAGGCCCACGGTTCGGACGTCTATCTGACCGATCTTCTGGCGGCGAAGGCGAACGAGGAAGTCCGTCGAGCCATTGCCGATGGAAAGCCCTTCTTCCTCCACTTCGCACCGTACGCCGTCCACACGCCGATCATGCCGCACCCCGATCGCGTGGGCGGGTACGGCGATCTCGAGCCGCGCGAAGCGGCCTATGCCTCGATGATCGAGTCGGTCGATGTCGCGTTGGGATCGATCGTGACCACGATCGAGGCTCTCGGCTTGGCGAAGGACACCCTCGTCGTCTTCGCCAGCGACAATGGTGGTCTTTCCGCGCATGGTCGTGACGGCGAGGCCCACACCCACAACGCCCCACTTCGAAGTGGAAAGGGGTCGGCCTACGAGGGCGGCGTGAGAATACCGCTGGTGGTGCGTCCCCCCGGGGGCCGGGAGGAGGGCGGACCGGCACGCGTCGACACACCGGTGGTGACGACCGATCTGTTCGCGACCATATTGAGCGTTGCCGGAGTCGCCTTCGACGGCGAGGATGCCGACAGCATGGATCTGACGGAACTCTGGTCCGACGCACGAACAACGACCGACGTTCGACCACTCATCTGGCACATGCCGCATCAGTGGGGCGTGCGTGGTCCCGGCATCGAGCCGTTCTCATCGCTCCGTCACGACGATTGGAAGCTCATCTACTTCCACGACGGGCCCCGCTTCGAACTCTACGACCTCGACCGTGACCTCGGCGAGACGAACGATCTGGCTCCGAGG
Source organism: Phycisphaerae bacterium (assembly GCA_002862325.1). Classification (GTDB taxonomy): domain Bacteria; phylum Planctomycetota; class Phycisphaerae; order Phycisphaerales; family SM1A02. The sequence goes on along the minus strand of PKCT01000221.1, from coordinate 3,484 downwards.
ATGCCGGAGTTGGTCCGACGACTTGGCGGCGTTCTGAAACTCGAACTCGATCGCCGAGACGCACGACTCTCGATCCTGAAGACGACGGGACGACCCGTACCCGATCCCGTGACGACGGCCACCCGACGCGAGTCGCCTTCACTCGGCGATTGACGCGGGCCGCGGGGGACGCGGCAGACGCCGGTCACGATCCACCTTCGCGATGCCACGCTCGGGCACAATCACGCCCCGCCGGGACGCCTCGGCCCGCTGGTCGTCGCTCGCGTGGAAGCGATACCAGATCTCGGAGTCGATGCCCCCTGCGAGATCCAACCACTCGCGAACGCCCACTCCGGTCGGAACATCACGCACGGTCTCGCGGAGCAGCCGGCGATGGAGCATCTCATACAGCTCGCGATCGTCGAGATGATCGGTGTGAAGGAGGTAGACCTCGAGGACGGCAAGCCCTTCGATGATCACCTCGAGTTCGGTCGCCAGAGTCTGCTCCTCCAGACACACTGGATCGAGCGGCTCGATTCCGATCTCCGCGAGCTGCTTCAGGTTCGTGGTCGGCGAGGCATGCTCGAGATCGTGGACCAGCGCCCAGTACCCATGATCGAGAGGCTCACCGGAATTTCGCGTTTCGGCCTGTCGCCTGAGGTGGACGATCCGCTCCCATCTTCGTCGCCGCTTCTCGGCCATCATCGCCGCGATCACCCTTGGATCATGCACAAACCAGCCTCCGCCCCGACCGCGGAACGGTACAGCCCAATCGCCTCCCTGAGACCTAAACCGACCCTTTCTCGGTGATGAAGTCGCAGCAGGTGATGAATGTCACAGAACAACCAGCCGGCATGAGAAAACCACCTCGGCGCCTTGCGGCCCCGAGGTAGCAGGAGGAGAAAGAGATGACTTTGGAATCTGTCAGGAGACCTCCTCGGAGGAGTCCTGCGTTGCTCAGCGAAGAGCGGTCAGGGCCGATTCACCTACTTATCCGGACCTGAACCACACTCCACGTGAGTGTTGTACGACATCTGTACGTAGAAGATCGGCGTTTTAAGCATGCTTCCGCAATTTTTCTGGATGAATTCTCACAAACCCCGCATTCACCCCGACAACTCTGGACATCCAAGTCTCTTTCTCAAGATGAGGGTTTCGAGACGAGAATCGGACGTTCCCTTCGTAGGCCCCGTAAAAACAAATGTTTACACTCAGGGCAGCCGGATGCCAGCTCACGATTCGGACGTCGTCACGATCACGTCGCCTGGTATCCGACCTGAAGCTTGGAATCTCAGGTGCGATTGCCACCACGATCGATCACGTCCGACCGGTCCAAGGTCTTCGAGACCGGAAATCACCGTCTCCCAGTGTTCTCCAGGGAACAACGTCACCAGGTTGTCCTCGATCCGAACGCAGGGAGCGACACCGCGGAGCTCGAGAAAGAGATCGCGGACGATGGTGTGGGCCTTCACCTTGATGGTCGCAGTCCCTGCCGATTCATCGACGATGGTGCAGGAGATCCGAGGCGCGGGCATCTCCAACCAGGCATCCTTTCCGAAGAACCAGACTGCACGCTGACCGAGCATCGTCGCAACCAGACACTCGCCGGAAGGATCTTCGGGCACCATCACCTCGGGGGGAACCGGATGTCGCCACGCGGTACGTGCTGCAACCTCGGCATCGATGCGAGTCGAGGCCACCTCGGTACCGTCGAACCGAACTCGTCTGACCACGGTCTCGCCAGCACACGGCTCGTCGCGATCGTTGTCGATGCCGACCCGGACGCCCTCGGCCTCGAGCGAGAACGACAGGATCAAGGGCCGGCATGCTCGACGAGCGGCCCACCAGGAGGGCTTGCAGCGACCCGCAACGTCGATCAGCGACCATGAATGCCCGCACCAGGCATCGTTCAGCTGCCAGACGAGAACTCCCCCGCATCGATCGCGATTCAGTCGGATCCACTCGTACGTGAAGGTCATGGCCCTCGCCTGCAGAAGGTGCATCGACCAGAGTCTCTGATCGAGGTCGTTCGCTGGGAGGAACCAGTCGACGAGCCAGCGGTCGTACTGCGCTTCGTCTCCTCCCCATCCACGTTGACGACCGGCGAAGCTCGCGAGTGCTTCCGGTATGTTCGACGAAAGGGCGTCGATACCGATCGCGGCTTCGATCGTGTCTCGCATCGGCGGGGCCTGATGACCGAATTCGCTGAGGAACCGCGGGACCATGTCCCTGATCTCCTCGAGCTTGAGATCCCAGGTGTGCCGATCGCCGATGTCCGGATCGTTCGGATGGCGATCGATGGATCCCGACCAGGGACTGTCGGGAACGAACGGTCGAGAGGGATCGAGTTCGGCCACGATTCGCGGCAGCAGTTCTGTGAAGATCGCCGCGCCCCAGGACTGCGACTTCGGCATTCGCTCCTTCCAACCCCAAGTCTCGTACGCCAGGAGGTTCTCGTTCCCACCGCACCAGAGCACGATGCTTGGATGCGAGGCGAGCCTGGAGACCTGGTGTCGCGCCTCGCGCTCCACCGATGCGAGAAACGCCCCGTGCTCGGGATAGGTCGCACAGGCGAACATGAAGTCCTGCCAGACCATGATTCCGTGTCGATCGCACGTCTCGTAGAACTCGTCGGACTCGTAGACCCCACCACCCCAGACCCGGAGCATGTTGAAGTTCGCATCCATCGCCTGGGCGATCCGGGTCCGGACCCGGGCCGGATCCGCGGTCCCGGGATGCAGGCCGTCGGGTATCCAGTTGGCGCCGAGGCAGAGAATCGGCCGTTCGTTGACGGAGAGACGAAACCCCGAATCGACCCCGCCCTCGCCGAGATCCAGGCGTATCGACCGCAATCCGATCCGTCGTGAAATGCCATCCAGGATTCGATCGCCGCGTCGAAGCTCCACGCGAAGGTCGTAGAGCGGCTGGTCACCGTGACCACGCGGCCACCAGCGCCTCGGTTCAGGAATCTCGATCTCCAGTCCGCCCTTGCTTCCCGCGACCGCGACCCGCCCCGAACGAACCGATCCATCAGCACCTTCGATGTCGACGACCAACTCGAGATCGCCGTCACCTTCGGTCGCCTGATCGCGTTCCAGATCGACCTGGACCTCGACCAGCGCCGACTTCGCGTCGCATCGACGAACGAGCGGCCGCATGGCGCGAATCGTCGCGTCGCGCCATCGGTGCAGGCGGACCTCACCGGGGAGTCCGAGTGAAGGGGCCTTGGGTCCCCAGTCCCATCCAAAGCTGCAGGCGGCCTTGCGAAGATACGAGTAGACCCCCCACTCGCCGTCCGCGTTGACCGGTCGCTCTCCGTATCGTTCGACCCCGGCCTGGAGCGCGCGAAGCGGCGAACGAAGCTCGATCTCGAGCTCGACGCCGGCCAGGACCCGCTCCACGGGCAGACGAACTCGATACGGATGGAACTGGTTGTCCACTTGCTCCACCGCGACGCCATCGATTCGAATCGTGCCGATCGTGTCGATGGATGCGAACTCGACCT
>PKCT01000312.1 GCA_002862325.1 Phycisphaerae bacterium | reverse complement strand
CCAGGTATCTGCTGTGAAGGGGGCTGTTCTCTTCATCGTCGCCCCGTCGGCCCCTTCTTGCTCGTCGCCCAGCCCCTCGTGCGATCCCCAGGACGCCCGCCTTGCGCGGCATGAAGGCCTGGCTCGAGCCGCTCAGGGGCGGCCGAATGCAGACCCTCTGGTACGTGCTCGCGGCCATCGCGGTGAATCAACTCCTCACGGCCGGCTTTCTGGCCCTGTTCCTGTGGCTCTCCAAGCTCATCCTCAGTCGGACCGCGTGGGGTGCGCAGAGGGCGATCCGTGAACTCGTCGAGCTGACCCCGGACATCGCCCGTCGGGTCGACGCGGAAGGCCGCGAATCCGAGGTGAAGCTCGGCTCGCTCGCGGTCGGAGACGTGGTCCGGGTGCGACCCGGCGAGAACCTCCCGGTCGACGGTCGCCTCGTCGCCGGCTCGAGTTCGATCAACCAGGCGTCCCTCACCGGTGAAGCGGTACCGATCGAAGCGGCTCCGGGATCGGAGGTCTACGCCGGTACCACCAACCTCACGGGCCAGATCGACGTAGAGGTGACCGCAATCGCGGGCGAAACCACCATCGGCAAGGTCGAATCGCTGATTCGCGAAGCCGAGAGCGCTCGCAGCGATCGGCAGGAGCTCATCGAAAGACTTGCGATCTTCTACGTTCCGGTGGTCTGCATGGTGTCCTTCATGGTCTGGTTCTTCACCGTCCAGACCGACGAGGGGCGCGAGGACGCAATGATCCGCGCCATCACCGTCCTGGTCGTGACCTGCCCGGGGGCCCTGCTCATCGCGTACCCGACCGCGATGGTGGCGGCGTTCGCGAGCGCGGCCCGCCTGGGGATCATGATCAAGCAGACGAAGACGCTGGAAAGCGCATCCACGATCGACACGGTCGTGATGGACAAGACCGGAACCCTGACCACCGGTCGCTTCGCGGTGAGTCGTCTCGCGCCGGCCGAGGGCGTGGACGGTGCGGCGCTGCTGCAGGCCGCCGCGGATGCGGAACAGAGCTCGAACCACCCGCTCGCACGGTCGATCCTCGACACCGCGGAGAAGGCCCGGCTGGAGCCGCAGTCGATCGACGATTACCGCGAGATCCACGGCCGCGGCGTCCAGGCCGAACGTGAAGACGGCCTGCTTCGCGCCGGGCGTGGCGCATGGCTTCGGGAACTGAACCCCCAGATCTCCGAGCAGATGGCGGAGGTCGACCAGAAGATCTCGGGCATGTCCAGCGTCCACGTGATGGTCGGTGACCGATACCTCGGGGCCGTCGGGCTGGAGGACAAGCTTCGGAGGAATGCGCACGAGGTCGTCGAACAGCTCCGAGGACTCGGCGTCCGCAGAATCTGCATCTTCACCGGCGATCGTCTCGACGTGGCGAAGCGGGTCGGCATGTCGGTCGGCGTCGACTCGGTCGAGGCGGAGTGCCTTCCCGAGGAGAAGCACGGCGAGCTGAAGCACCTCATCGAGAACGGCCATCGAACCCTCGTGGTCGGGGACGGCATCAACGACGGACCGATCCTTGCCCGAGCGGATGTCGGCGTCGCGATGGGCCTGTCCGGCTCGGACATCGCCACCAACTCCGCCGGAGTCGCGCTGATGCACGACGATCTGCGGCACGTCCCGTTCCTGCTCGAGATCGCCCGCAAGACCAAGGGAATCATCACTCAGAACATCGCGGCGAGCATCGTGCTCGCGATCCTCGGTCTCGCACTGGCGGCGACTGGAAACATCAACATCTGGGTGACCCCGTTCTATCAGGCGGTCGCCTATCTCTTCGTGATCCTCAACAGTCTCCGTCTCGTCCGATTCGGCGAGGACTTCGCGGAGGATGAACAGGCTCGACGAACGATGGAAGTCGAGCGTGAGCGGCGACGAAGTCGCTCCCGCGAGGCTTCGGTGAGGCTCGCACGAGGTTGATCGCGAGCCCCCGCGGCATCCTGATAGGGTTCGAGGAGTGAACCCACCGGATCTTTCCCCCGACGCCGTTGCAAGATGCCTGGATGGACTTCGGGCGATCCGTCCGACGCTGGCCGAGGCGCTCGAGCCGTTTCGAGAGGCGGATCTCGCGGGGTCGCTCGACCCCCTGTTGACGGACGTTCCGCGTCGCATCGACCCGGGTCTCTCGGACGGACGTCCCCTCGCCACCTTCATCCTCGGATGCGGCCGTGGACTCGTCACCAAGGCGGTCGTCAACGGTCTTCGACTCACCCAGGCGAACTCGCTGGCGATCGTGGTCGAACCCGATGCCCGTCGACTGCTGGCGAGCCTGGCCGTCGACGATTGGCGGGACGCCCTCGAGGATGCTCGAATCCGCTTCGCGATCGGGAAGGACCTCGAAGCCGCGATCGGCGAGGCGCTCCCGGAACATCCGAATGCGATCATCGAAATCGGACTTCAACCCGGGGTCGGGTTGATCAACGGCGACGCATCGAACCGGGTGCCGGACATACGACGCGCGCTCGGAACGACGGTCGAGCGGGCCATGGCCGCGATCTCCACCGCGTGCCGCGACCAGGCTCAGGAACGCGAACGCGGCGACCGGCCTCCGTCGCTTCCGACCGGCCGCTGGCGAATCCTCTCGGTCGTGCAGACGAGGACCTCGGCTCTGAAGCATCTCGGACCGGCCATCATCGACGCGGCGAATCGAACCGGACACGAGGGGATCACCCAGGTCCTCGATCGCGACGGGGCTCCGTTCACCAGAAGCCTCGCCACCACCGTCGCGCTTCGGTCGAACGCGGATCTGGTCGTCGGATTCCTCGAACCCGGTGCGACGACGATCCCCTGGAGGCGCGACTACCCCTCCCTGGTGGTCGTGAGTTCGAATCCGGCCCTGCTGCCGATCGATCGCTATTCCTGGACCGAACGCGATCTGGTCGTGGTGACCGAATCCTCGTTCACGGAACCGTATCGGCGACTCGGATTGAATCCACTGGTCCGCCCCCTCGCGACATTCACGCATCCCGCCGAGCTCGTCGAGGAGCGAGCGACCTCGATCGCGCCCTGCGACGTCCTCGTGGTCGGCACGCTCCCTCCCGCGGCCGAACGTCGCACCGATCTGGGGGCCGATGAACGGGAGGCCGTACGGCGGCTCTCGACGCGACTCGTGGAACGACCCGAGATCTCGCTCGACGCCGTGTGCGCCGAACATGGCATCGCGACGACGACCGACGGATGGTCGTCATTCCACCTCGCCCTGGCCTACGAGGCGACGAGACGGAAACGGATCGCGGTGGTGGTCGCCCTAGTCGACGCGGGCTTCTCGGTTCGCGTCCACGGCGACGAAGGCTGGCGAGAGGCGCTCGCCGAAGCCAACGCCGAGTCCGTGTTCGAGGGGTGGCTGTCCGAAGGCCTGGACCAGGCCGCGGCGTTCCGATCGGCCGGAGTCGTGGTCAACATCAACTCCTTCGCCACTCCGGGCAGCCTCAACATGCGTTCGTTCGCGGTACCCGCGGCCGGTGGAGTTCTGATCTCGGACGACCGGCCCGCGCTCCGCGAGGCCTTCGAGGTGGGACGCGAGGTCGCGGCCTTCAAAACGATCACGGAGCTTCCAAAAGTCGTCGCGGATCTTCTCGCGAACGACGACGCGCGGGACGCCATGGCCGATGCGGGGCGGGCGCGCGTCGCCCTGGACCACAGCTGGGACGCGTGGTGGGCCTGGGCCGAGCAAGCTCTGCGAGCGCGATTTCCCGCGGCGGGAGACCGATCGTGATCGATCAGGCGACCGTGATGGAATCGTCGAGATACACGTCCTGAATGGCGTTGAGCAGCTCGACGCCCTCTTTCATCGGCCGCTGGAACGCCTTGCGACCGGAGATGAGTCCCATGCCGCCCGCACGCTTGTTGACCACCGCGGTGTGCACCGCCTGGGCGAAGTCGTGCTCACCGCTGCCGCCGCCTGAGTTGATGAGGCCCGCTCGACCGCAGTAGCAGTTGAGCACCTGATATCGGGTCAGATCGATGGGATGGTCGGTCGCGAGATCGTCGTAGATCCGATTGTCGAACTTGCCGTAGCTCGAATCCCCCAGGTTGAGCGCGGTGTAGCCACCGTTCAGCTCGGGCTGCTTCTGCTTGATGATGTCCGCCTCGATGGTCACGCCGAGATGGTTGGCCTGTCCGGTGAGGTCCGCCGAGACGTGGTAGTCCTTGCCGTCCTGCTTGAAGACGTCGTTGCGAAGGTAGCACCAGAGGATCGTCGCCATCCCCAAATCGTGGGCGCGGTGGAAGGCCTCCGCGACCTCGATGATCTGCCGATCCGCCTGGGGCGAGCCGAAGTAGATCGTCGCGCCGACCGCGGCGGCGCCAAGATCCCAGGCCTCCTCCACCGACCCGAACATGATCTGGTCGAAGTGGTTCGGATAGGTCAGGAGCTCGTTGTGGTTGAGCTTGGCGATGAAGGGGATCCGATGCGCGTACTTGCGACTCACGGATCCGAGCACACCGAACGTCGTCGCGACCGCGTTGCAGCCACCCTCGATCGCGAGTTCGACGATCTTCTCGCCGTCGAAGTAGATCGGATTCTTCGCGAAACTGGCGCCGGCGGCGTGCTCGATTCCCTGATCGACCGGAAGGATCGAGACGTACCCCGTACCGCCGAGTCGGCCGTGGTCGTAGATCGACTGGATGTTGCGAAGGACCTGCGGGTTCCGATCCGTCCCCATCCAGATCCGCTCGACGAAGTCGGGGCCCGGCAGGTGGAGAAGATCCTTCGAGACCTTCGCCTTGTGATTGAGAAGGTCGTCGGCGGAGGATCCGAGGTATTCAGAGATCGAGGTCATGCGTGTTTCCAATCGAGGGGTACGGCCGGATGCGGCCTGGGTCGCCGGCAATATACGCGGGGAGCCGGACGCACGAACCCGACCGCCCTGCGTAGACTCCAAATTCTCATGGCCGCGGATCTTTTCTGGCTCATCGTGTCGGTCGGCGTGCTGGTCTCGGGCGCCGAGCTTCTGGTCCGGAGTTCCGGGCGGCTTGCCGTGCGCTGGGGCGTTCCGACCTTCGTGATCGGGGTCACCGTCGTCGGATTCGGTACCAGCGCACCGGAACTCGCCGCTTCGATCGCCTCCGCGACCTCCGGCCACGGCGAGATCGCGGTCGGAAACGTGATCGGCTCGAACATCATGAACATCGCGCTCGTGCTGGGCCTGACCGCGATGCTCGCGCCGATCCCGGTGACCCGACGCATCGTGCGACGCGAGGTCCTCGCCACGATCGCGATCTCCTTCGCGCCCCTACTCGCCCTCCTGGACGACCGCTGGATCGACCGTCCGCTGGGGATCCTCTTCGTCATTGGACTCGTCGCCTTCCTGGCGTGGAGCTTCCGGTCGAGCCACGGAGGCGATACGCTCCCGATCCAGAGCGAGGTGCCGACCGACACCGAAGAGACGCCGACCACCCGGACGCTCGTCACGGACCTCGTGCTCGTGGTCCTCGCCATCGCCATGCTCGTCGTCGGGGCCGACACCCTCGTGGACGCCGCCACCGGGCTCGCCCGCGCCTTCGGTGTCTCCGAACTTGTGATCGGGCTCACCATCGTTGCGGGTGGCACGAGCGCCCCTGAGCTCGCGACGAGCCTCGTCGCGGTGGCCCGGGGAAAGACCGACCTCGGCGTCGGGAACGTCCTCGGCTCGTGTATCTTCAACCTGCTCGGCATCCTGGGCGTCACCGCGATCGTCGTTCCGCTGCGCATTCCCGAGGAGGTCTTCCTCTTCGATCTTCCCGTCATGATCCTGACCGCGGTCGCGTGCCTTCCAATGATGCTCAGCGGCCATCGGATCGGACGAATCGAAGGAGCGGCGCTCTTCACCGGCTTCGTGGTCTACACGACGCTCCTGTTCGTCGGCTGGCCGTTCCCCGCCGATCGCTCGTCCGACGCCGGGGAGAGCGCGGTCCCCCCGACCACTCAGCGCACTGCCGCGTCGATCCAGCCGCCGCCCAGCACCAGATCGTCGTCGTAGCAGACGACGGCCTGTCCCGGCGCGACCGAGGACTGCGGGGCGTCGAAGTGCACCTCCAGGCGATCCTCGCCCACCATCGACACCGATGCCGGCACCGGCTCGGCGTTGTAGCGGATGCGAACGGTGCAGGACCTCGGCGACGTCGGTGGATCCACCAGCCAATTGACCTGACTCGCCAGACATCCCCGTGCCATCAACGCCTCGCGATCCCCCACGGTGATCGTGTTGGCGACTGGATCCTTCTCGACCACGTAGATCGGATGTCCAAGGGCCACGCCGATTCGCCGTCGCTGGCCGATCGTGAAGTGCTGATGTCCAGGATGCTCCCCGATCTGGTTGCCGTCTCGATCCACGACAGCGCCGGTCGTGACACCGGTCGAGGATCGTCGCGCGACCAGACCCGCATAGTCGTCGTTGGGAACGAAGCAGATCTCCTGCGAATCCGGCTTGTCGAAGACGGGCAGCTTGAATCGCTCCGCGAGAGCCCGAACCTCGGACTTGGGAAGACCACCGACCGGGAGCATCATCTCGCCCAGACGATCCAAGGGCGTGCCGAAGAGCACGTAGGACTGGTCCTTGCCTCGATCGACCCCGCGTAGAAGTCGGTGACGGCCTGACGACTCGTCCCGTTCGACTCGCGCGTAGTGCCCACTCGCGACCGCCGACGCACCCACCTGTGCTGCATATTCGTGCAGCCGTCCGAACTTGAGCCAGTCGTTGCATCGGACGCAGGGGTTCGGGGTCCGCCCGGCGTCGTACTCCGCGACGAAATGGTCGATGATCCGGCCGAACTCCTTCTTGAAGTTGACCACGTAGAACGGGACGTCCAGCCGAGCCGCGACCAGGCGGGCGTCTTCGGCATCCCCGACCGAACAGCATCCCTGCTTCCCGATCCTGACCTTCGAGGTGTCGCACGCATCGCCGGGAATCAACTCCTCGAGCGAATCTCCGGGAGACCCCAGACGCATGAAGACCCCCACCACCTCGTGCCCCGCCTCCGCGAGCATCGCCGCCGCGACGGAGGAGTCGACGCCGCCGCTCATCGCGACCAGGATCTTCTCGCGATTGGCCATGGCCACATCCTACGACGTCCAACCCCGAAATTCGTCAGAATGCATCACGACACAGGAGATGAACCATGCATCAGGATCTCTGGGCCCCGTGGAGGATGGCCTATCTGAGAGAGCTCGAGAAGCGTCGGACCGAACTGGGCGACGACGTCCCCGTGCTCAACGACTTCATTCGCCACGCGTGGGAGAATCCGGAGCTCGACCGATCGACCTACGTGGTCCACCGTTCCGAGGTCGGGCTGATCATGCTGAATCGGTTCCCATATTCCAACGGCCACCTCCTCGTGGCGTTGGGCGAGGCACGCCCGCGCCTGCTCGATCACGCACCGGAGGAACAGGCGGCCCTCTGGCGTCTCGTGAGCATCGGCGTCGATCTGGTCGAACGAGGATTCGAACCGCACGGTGTGAACATCGGAGTCAACCAGGGCGACGCCGCAGGCGCCGGACTCCCCCAGCATCTCCATGTCCACATCGTTCCGCGATGGTCGGGCGATGTGAACTTCATGTCCGCGGTGGGCAACGTTCGAGTGATCCCCGACGATCTGGGCGAGGTGGCCGGTCGATACCGTGACCTGGCCCGGGAGCGGTACGGTCACGAATCGTGATCCGAAATGTGGCCGGGGCGAGACGACCGGAAGGCGGATGGGGGTCGACGCCGAAGGAGAAGAACCGGACGACCCCCGGCGGGACCGCTGCACGTCACTCAAGGCAGGTCGAGGCCGAAGGCTCGACTGAACGGGGATTCGAGGCTCGAACCCCGCGTAGAAGGTGGGTTCGCCGTCCGTCGGTCCCGACCTTCCACTCCGACCGGATCCGAGGATCTCGTTCGTGAGGCCTGATCATCGCCGCAGATCGTGCGACCCCGTGGGGTTCGCATCGGCTCGAGGCATGGAATCCCGTCACGGCCCGTCAGGGGGTCGCCCGGATCTTCTCCACTCTAGCCCCGTTCCGGGACGAAGAAAATCGGATCCTGGGGAAACCTGCCCATCCGAGTCTCGTAGGGATGCGGTGTTTGACACCCCGGCCCGATCGTGGGACCATTCCCTCCTGGTATCACTCAACCCTCATTCAGGTCAATGATCATCATGAAGATCCGTCCTTCAAGCGTCCTCCTCGGCCTCGGCGTCGCGGTCCTCTCCCTTTCCTTCGGGTGCAGTGACAAGCACAAGACCTCCCCCGAGTTCAAGTACATCAAGAAGGACCTGACCCCTGAGCTCGTCGGCATCTCCGAGCGGGATGTGGACATCCAGCGAAACATGGCGGTCGTCTCGAACACCAACATGCGTCTCTTCTGGAGCGATCTCGGACGAGCCTTCTTCTTCGAGGCCCCCAGCTCGCTCAGCCCGTACGACGTCGTCGGCACCAGCGGCCAGCCGACTCAGTGATTCCCGGGCCTCTGGACGACACGCGATCGAATTCGACCCGTTTCGATCCCTCTCCCGCGATTCTCAGACCAACATGAAGACAGGCACGACGGGGCACCTGGGAAGGTGCCCCGTTTACTTGCCATGTGAGTGAATCGCGACTCCTTCGCCCCCCCGCCGCGAAACACCATCCGTGCTCGCCAGATTCTTCGCCAACCTCGCCGGACGCCTCCTTGGATTCTTCGGAAGCTTCCATCCGAAGGCGCTCCCAGCCCATCTTCGACGGAACTACGGCCAGGAGCTTCTCGCCTGGTCCGTTCTCCCGATCATGCTGGCCGGAGTTCAGGGCGGGGCCATGGCGGTGATCCTGAAGAAGACCTTCACCGACACGCCGGGCATGACCACCGATACGCTCGCCCTGGCGGTCGCCACGGTGACCACCTCGACAGCGATCGGGAATCTCACCAGCGGAATCTGGGCGACGATCGCCAACGGCCGTCCGAAGGTTCCGATCATCGCCACCCTGATGTGCGGCACGAGTCTTTGCGTGGTCGCGATGGCCTTCGTCCCCTTCAACGCCCTGGGGGCCTGGGCGATGGTCGCCCTGGTGGTCCTCGGCTGGGTGTTCTGGAGCGGCGTCATCACGATCCGGACCACGGTGTGGCGGAACAACTATCCCGATGCGGATCGGGCGAAGATCGCCGGCCGCCTCGCCACCGTCCAGGTTCTGATGATGGCGGCGGTCGGCTTCGGCTTCGGCCGCCTGCTGGACCTGAGCGTCGAGAGCATGAGGATCGTGTTTCCGATCCTCGGATCGATGGGCATCGTCGGCGCGATCATCTACAGCCGCGTCCGTCTTCGTGGTCAGCGACGACTGATGCGATCGGAGCTCGCGTCCGAGACGGGAAGACGCCCCCGCATGAATCCGCTCTCGGTGGTCCAGGTCCTGACCAGAGACAACACCTACGCCGCGTACATGGCCTGCATGATGTGCCTCGGATTCGGGAATCTGATGAACATCCCGGTCCTGGCGCTGGTGCTCGCGGATCAGTTCGACGCGAACTATGAGGACAGCCTGCTGCTCAGCGTCGTCATCCCGTCCCTGGTCATCCCCATGGCCATTCCACTTTGGGCGAAGTTCCTCGATCGCGTGCACGTGATCACTTTCCGGTCCGTCCACAGCTGGGTCTTCGTCTCGGCGGCCCTGCTCTACCTCATCGCCATCCAGACGCACACGGTCGCCCTGATGTACGTCGCGTCGGTGATTCTGGGAATCGGATTCGGTGGCGGCGTTTTGGCATGGAATCTCGGGCATCAGCACTTCGCACCACCCAACCGAGATGCAGAGTACATGAGCACCCACGTGATGCTCACCGGTCTCCGAGGACTCGTCGGACCGTTCATCGGGGTCGCGATCTACGAATTCGGCGTGACCCGCGGCTTCCCGGGCGCGTCATACGCGGTCAGCCTGAGCCTCGCGCTCGGCGGCGCCTTCGGCTTCTTCGCGCTGCAGCGATGGCACCGCCGGCAGAGTCAGGTCGAGATCCGACCCACCACGTAGAACGCGGCGAAGCCGGTCGTCCCGAGGATGCAGACCCAGGACCAGACCCACCAGAATCGTCCCGGTCGCTCCGATTCTTCGAGATCGGGACCGAAGACGCAGCGATGGTTCATGATCGCGAGGATCGGCGCTGCGAGGAACGAGGTGATCGTGACGAGATCGATCAGCGACGTGAAGGAGAATCGGTCCGATGCGATCCCACCGAAGAGCACGGCCATCGCGCCGGCGACGCCGACCAGCATCGCCGCCCGATACTCGAACGATCGGCGATCCGGATGGGCCTCGGTCGGTGCGGCACGCCGAAGAATCCGGGTGTAGGCCCCCACGGCACGAGAAAATCCGTCCACGCAGGTCACCGTGGTCGAAAACATGGTGAGGAACGCGGCGACGGCGATGACCGGCCACGCCCAGGCGCCGAGGCTCTCCGCGAACAGGTCGACCACCTGAGCGGCGAAGGCCGGCGAACTCTTGGCGAACGCGAGCCCACGATCGTGCATCACCCCGGCACCGAGCATGGTGAACCCGATCGCGAGGATCATGGTCGCGAGATATCCGGAGTCGAAGTCCAACAGTGCCGCCCTGCGTCCGACATCGGTCCGATCACGGCCGCGTTTCGCAAGGGTCCAGAGCGACGTCCAGACCGCGATGTCGATCGGTGCCGGCATCCAACCGATGATGGCGGCGATGAGCGATCGATCGCCGGTGAACGCCTCGCGTGCCGGTGCGGAGTCCAGGGTCGACCAGGCGTCCGGGAGGACCGCGACCATGGCGGCCACCGTGAGCAGGAAGAGCAGGGGCATCACGATCTTCATCGCCCGCTCGAGCCACCGATAGCCGCCCGTGACCAGTCCCATGGTCGTGAGGACCAGGAGCACCGCAGAGACGACGGCCACCCGAGGCCCGCCCGGCTCGACCCATGAGAGGAGACCGCCCAGACCAGGGACCAGTGCGAGGAGGAGGCCCGCACTCACCACCGTGACCGCGGCCAGCGTGGTGAACCAGATCAGCAGCGTGAGCACCCCGAAGACCCCCATCGCCCAGAGTCCCCGACGCCGGTAGCCCTCGAGGAGGGAACGCCCGGTGGTGGCGGCGTAGAACGGTCCCGCACGGAAGGCCGGCCACTTGATGAGGCAGCTCCCCACGACCACGATCAGGGCATAGAGACCGAATTCGGCCCCTCCGCGGGTGCTCTGGACCAGATGGGAGACGCCCACCGCCGCACCCGCGAAGATGAGTCCGGGCCCAAAGGCCCTCCACCAGGGGGCGTTCCGGGGTTCTGATCGACCGTCGTCCATCGCCGGCGAGTATACGAAGCGGCCCCTCCCCTTGGCTGCAGCCGAGAAATCCCTATACTTGTCGATTCGCTCCTCGACCGGGACTCGAGGCGGCGACCGGTCCTTCGTCGACGAGCGTCGACACCGGTACTCGCACCCGTCCCCAGACCCGTTCGCGTCGCCCTCGGCGACGATGGAACCGAGTCTGTCCAGTCACACGAAGAAACACAATGGTCGACTACAACCTGATCGAGGACCTCGGTATTGACGAGGCCGAAGCGGACTCCCTGCTTCGCGGCGCCTTCGGCGAAAGCGTCGCCGACGGCGACATGGATTCCCTCCTTGGCGAGAACATGGATCAGTTCTCCGCCGGCACCATCCTGACCGGCAAGGTCATCAGCTTCGCGGGCGACTACGTCGTGATCGACGTGGGCCTCAAGAGCGAGGGCCTGGTCCCCAAGACCGAGTTCGACGAGACCGCCGCCGATCTGCAACCCGGCGACGAGGTCGAGGTCCTGCTCGAAAGCACCGAGGATGAGAGCGGCTCGGTCGTCCTCTCGAAGCGAAAGGCCGATCGCATCCGAGGCTGGGAGGAGATCCTCCGAACCCGCGCCGAAGGCGACGTGGTCGAAGGCAAGTGCATGCGGAAGATCAAGGGTGGTCTTCTCATCGACATCGGCGTTCCGGTGTTCCTTCCCGCCAGCCAGGTCGACATCCGTCGTCCCAGCGACATCGGCGAGTTCATCGGGAAGACGATTCGTGCCCTGGTGCTCAAGATCGACAAGGAACGACGCAACATCGTGATCTCCCGC
>PKCT01000280.1 GCA_002862325.1 Phycisphaerae bacterium | reverse complement strand
TCGCTGCTTGAGGATCGGCTTGACGTAGAACGCGTAGATCATGCCGGCGACCGCGATCACGCAGCCGAGCAGCTGGATGTAGACGCCGTTGCGGTTACCGACACCGAGCACCGTGTAGTTGAGCCCGGCACTGGCGACGTCGCCCTGGAAGCGGGGCTCGTCCGGCGGATCCCACTGCGCCTGGAAGTACCAGAAGCCGTCGTGCTCCACCGGCGCGTTCACACTCACCGGAACCGGATCCGACCATCCCTCGTCGAGGCGGTCGCGGAATCGAAGCATGCTCGTGTAGTTGCGGATGTTGGCGGTGTCGCCGTCGAAGTCGCCGATGTGCGAGGTGAGGACGAACTCGTCGAGCGAGACCTCCGCGGGAAGCGGGCGTCGCTGCCGGCTGAACATCAGTTCGATGCGGCGGCCGTCGGCGAGCGTCACGATCGAAGGTTCGTGCACGTGTCGTCGGAGCGTCCATTCCGGCCCGTCGAAGGGATACATGTGGTAGCGGAGCCAGAGGGGCTGCCCTCCCGGAACGTCGAGCCGAAGACGGGCGAAGTACTCCTTGGCGTCGCGCGACCGCTGCTCGGGCGGCACGATGAACGGCTTGGAGACGAAGACCGCCCTGGGTTCGTACTTGGTCGCGGAGATCTGAAGGCCTCCGGGCAGGGTGATCGGGATGCCGATGGACAGGTCCAGGAGCTCGGGCGTCGGGACGCCGATCCCGTTCAGGAGTCGGAGTCGTCCCTCTTCCGGGCCGGCGACGATGGTGAGCAGCGCCCGTCCGGTCCCGGGCTGGTACTCGATCTCGATGGAGTCGTCGCCCAGGACGGGTCCCGCGTGCGCGGGGTCTCCCATCGGGGCGCCGTTGATCACGTCGCGGGTGAGCCGAGGATCGTCGAACACCCATCGCCGGTACAGGCCCGTGGGCGTCGAGAGCTCCAGGATCGCGACCGAGACTGCGCCAGAGCCGAGCTGCAGGTCGTTCTGAAGCGAGACGACGCGGTACCCGTACCCGGTACTGCCGATCTGGGTGAAGAGCTCGCCTTCCTCTCCCTCGGGCTGGATGTCGGTGACGGGCTGTTCGATGTCCACGTCCAGCGAAGGAATGGAGATCGACAGGGTCGGTACCGCGACCAGGTCTTCGAGCTCGTCTTCAGAGGCGATCCATCGCATTCTCATGAGACCGCCATCGACCACGCTTCGTTCGGAGTCGAAGGCGCGGAGCACGTACTGGTTCCGCCGTCCCATCTCGGGCGCATCCACGTCGATCCAGACCGTGGGATCAAGCGGACTGTTGGGACCTCCGGGCATCGCCTGGTCCCGCATGATCGCGTACCGCAGATAGCCGTTCGCGGTGAAGGTGACCTCCGGAGCGGGGTCGTCCGGGGAGTCTGCGGGTATCGAGACGTCGATGGGATCGATCGGCAGCCGATCATCGCCCGTTCCCGCGTTCCAGACCCAGTCCCGATCCGCGATGTAGTCGTTGTAGAGGAACCGTCCGTCGATCGGCCGCTCGACCCACGCAGTGTCGCCGACCTCTCGCAGGTAGAGGGCCCAGCTCTTCGACAGATCGTTGCGAAGGTAGAGATGGTCGGTCGGCGCGAAGTCCATCCCGACCACGAGCTCCTGGTCGAAGAGGCGTTCGCCGTTGACCTTCACGTTCCGCTGGAATGGCTGGGTGGGATCGTCGCTGAAGACGAGATCCTCGGTGTACTCGGGGTATCCGGCGATGACCTGGCGGACGAAGCGTTCTCCATCGCCACGCTGGACGAGGAGATTCACGCTGAAGGCCCGCTCGCCCTCGTCTTCGCCCGAGAGCAGTTCCCACGCGGGGTCGATGCTCTGCACGACGAGATCGTAGTTGCGATCGCCCAGTCCGAGATTCGCCGTCTGACCCGGCATCGCAAGGAAGTCGGCCTGACCGAGCACGCCCTGCGTCTCGGTGTCGACGATGGCGACCGACAGCGCCCGTCGGGCCACCGGTGCGTCGCCCTCGATCTTGGTCGCGAAGTAGTACACGCTTCCCAGAGCGAGCATGATGATCCCGGTGTGGATCATCCAGACGCCGAGGTTGATGGTGCTGAACGGAATCCGGCGGAGCGTGGTCGTGGTCATGTTGAGACAGAGCAGCACGATCAGCACGTCGAACGGCCACCAGTGGAACCACTCGAACTCCGTCATCTCGAACGGCCGCCACTGCCGAAGCTGGGCGTACGTCCAGGCGTCGGGATGGAGCAGATTCGGATGGGTCGGATACACGATGCCGGCCGAACCGACCGACATGTAGATGAACAGAATGACGAGGATCCAGATTCCGAACTTCACATTCGAGAAGAGATCCAGCACCGCGCCCAGGATGGAACGAGACGACGTGCTCGCCCCGGATTCAGAGGATGAGGCGGCGGGGATCGGCTCGGTTGGAGAGGTGCTGGTCATAAAGCTCAAGGCGAGGCGAGAGAAGGGCGACAACAACGGATTCAGTTCATCGTAGATCCCCGATCCGACTGCGAACGGACCGAAGAAGTCGACATCGTGAAAAAAATCCCAATTCCCGAACCCGCACTCATCGATCCGCGGCACGAGCCGCCCGTGAGGTCGTAGAGTACCGGAGCCGATATCGAGACGCGGCATTCACCATTCGCATCAGGACGACCCGACCGATGAAGATCATCCGCCCCCTTCTTCCCGCCCTTCTCCTCACCCTGCTCCTCGGGCCGACCGCGTTCGCGAAGCAGTACGCGGTGATGGCCACCACCTCTGGTCCGATCACGATCGAACTCGACGATGAGAAGGCCCCGATCTCGGTCGAGAACTTCGAGGCGTACGCGAAGGACGGCTTCTACGACAACACCGTCTTCCACCGCGTCATCCCCGACTTCATGATCCAGGGTGGCGGCTTCGATCACCACGGCAACTATCCCAACGGACTCCACGAGAAGGGCGTCCATGGCGGCATGCGGGATCCCATCGCCAACGAGTGGCAGAACGGCCTCAAGAACGGCCGCGGCACCGTCGCGATGGCGCGACTCGGCGGCCAGGCCGACTCGGCGACCAATCAGTTCTTCATCAACCTCGTGGACAACGATTTCCTTGACCAGCCCCGCGACGGCGCAGGATACGCCGTCTTCGGCAAGGTGATCGCCGGCATGGACGTCGTCGACCGGATCGGTGCCGTGCAGACCGTTCGGGCCGGCCGGTTCCCCAACATCCCCGCCTCGGAGGTCAAGATCGAGACCGTCTCGATCTTCAAGACCCAGGAGGAGGCCGCGAAGGCGTTCGGAAAGCTGATGATTACGATCGCGGAAGCGAGAGTCGCCGCCGCGGAGAAGGAACTGGAAGCAGCGAAGAAGGCGCTCGAGGACGCCCGGAAGGCGCAGGACGACTGATGAGCGATCACCAACCATTCCGCGTCTACAAGGGCGATGGCGACCGCCTGGTCGAAGCCAGCAAGGAGTCTCCGCAGTGCGTGATGCTTCCCGCCGGAGACCCCCGGACGGTGCGCGGCGTGCGTCGCATCAGGATCCAGTGGGGCCAGCACCTCCTCGAGGACCTGGTCGACGGCCGATATCGAACCGTCATCTGCGGGGTGAACGACGTCGACAATGAACGCGGCATCCTCGGCGAGCTCCTGAAACTCATCCCCACCAGCCAATGGACGCTCGCGAGCGCGACGAGCTATGCCAAGATGTTCCGCGAATCGGTATCGGTCCATGCCAAGGAGGATCGCGAGCCGTACATCCTCAAGTTCGATCTCGATCGGTTGCTGATTCTGGCCCTCCTTCGACCGGCTGGACGCGACCACTTCACGCTCGAGGACATCTACCGAGGATTCCGCACCGTCTCCAAGATGCTCGAAGGCCGCCGGGAACGACAACCCGTCGCCACCATCTCCTTCCTCGGTGCGAAGTCGAACCGACTCGCGTCGAGCAAGACGCCGGACGGCGAGCCCAGTCTCGAGTCGATCCTCGATGCGATGCATCAGGCCGGCTACGAAGGCGATCTCTATCCCCCCGCCTCGGCGTGGGAAGTCGCGCCGACGAGCGTGTTCGCGAGCTACCCCTTCCCGGAGAGCCTCGAGCGCATGCGCGAGGGAAGCTCCTGAGCGAACTCGCCGATCACCCGCTCTCAGGACGAACGACGCGGCCGTGGTCCGAAGACCACGGCCGCGTCGCTGATGAGTAGAACATGCCCACCGCAGTGGGCTCGTGACGATCAGTCTCGCCGACGGCGGCTGCCCACCGCACCTGCGACGATGACGAGAGCCAGCGCTCCCGGGGCCGGGACGGAACGCACGTCGACCGAGACGGCGTCGAGGCTCCCGTGTGCGCCGTCGTTGCCGAAGAAGAAGGCCAGGTCACCCGTCGCCGCGCCGCTGAGATTGAACGTGAACGCCCACGTGTCCACCGAACCACCGAACGGGCTCGCGACGGAGGAACGCTGGTCGACGCTGACGGCGTCGTAGTACGTTCCGCCGATAAACGCCCGAACGTCGCTGGTGTTGAGCATGGTGCCGCCCCACGAGATGTTCAAGACCGCCTCGGCGGGATTGACCGCCGGCCCCAGCGAGTAGAGATGGATGTCGAGGGCGCCGGCCGGACTGTAGATGTTGCCCGAGCTCGCCACGACCGCGCCAGGGCCACCGAAGTTGAAGAGCTGGAAGCCCCCGCCGCCGGCATCGGCGAAGTTCGGACCACCCGACGCGCTCGTGAACGTGTCGAACTCCGCATACGACGTCAAGGCGTCGCCACGCCAACTCGGGACATCCGGATTCGTGAGGGCGGCCGAAGCCGTCGTCGCAATGAAGCCGCAAAGACCGGCCGTAAGAACAGAAACGGATCTCATCTGAACACACTCCTTGATGCGGGAATCTTTCACGAGCTTCTGGGGAATGCCGAAGCTCCGATTCCCGGGATGGGAAAAAGAACTGCCCTTCCGGGAAGAAGGGCATGGGAAAGCGAGCTAGTAGGAACCGAAATTCGCGAGGATGGCACCGAGGTCGCCACCATTGACCGCACCATCTTCATTGAGGTCGCCGGGGGAACCAGCCCCCTCCCCCCACATGCCGAGGAAACTGCCGAGGTCGGATCCATCGATCCTGCAATCGTTGTTGAGGTCACCCAGCTTGTCGCAGGCGTCGCCGATCGTGCCGTTGATCTGGATCGAGGCCGAATCGCGGACACCGACCCCGACCAGCGGGTTCTCTCGAAGGTAGAACTGGGTGAGGACGGAGTCCCCCTGCGCAGCGGGGATCAGCGAGGTGATCGCGAATACGATCCGACCTTCGTCGAGGCTTTCGCCGATCCAAGCCCGCGCGCCGGGTTGGTCGACGTCGATCGTGAAGGTCGCGACATCCCCCTCGACCGGTGTCTCGCCGACCGCGACGTCGCTGAACGTGGCCACGCCGAGCGGCGTGGGGGTGATCTCGTCGTCGTAGCTCGAAGAGATGTCGACGAGATCGCCGAACTCACTGGCGAAGCCTGCCGCGAAGACCGTTCTGTTGTTGGTCCCGAAGGGGCTGCCCTCGGAGAACGGCGCATCCTCGGTCCAGGTCAATCTTGTGTAGTCGTACCGGAATCCGGCCGCGAACATCTCGATCGGACGACCGGCATCGGTGTCCGCCACATACCGCTTCGCCTTGGCGGGCAGGTAGCTTTCCCAGGGATCGGGCGTCACATCGACCGGTCCGGAGGCGTCGCCCGAAAGCGTGATTTCGACCGTGATCGAATCGATCTGATACCGATCCGCTCCCTGCCCCGCTGCCACGATGTCCTGCGTGTCGAACGCGAGCACGATCTGACCGTCCCGATTGTCGACCTGCTGATCGACCGGGAACGGGGTGTAGCCGAACACCGAACC
Organism: Phycisphaerae bacterium; assembly: GCA_002862325.1. Classification (GTDB taxonomy): domain Bacteria; phylum Planctomycetota; class Phycisphaerae; order Phycisphaerales; family SM1A02. The sequence continues at coordinate 6,527 of PKCT01000280.1, read as the reverse complement.
AGCGGGGCGGGTTCCCGGCGTCACGTTGAACGGATACATCCATCGATCTGCGCCAACCGCCGCCGTGCCGGAAAACTCTTGCGCGACCACGCTGCTGGAGGCGAATCCCATGGCCGCCGAGAATCCAAGGCCACCCATGACAAACAGACGAGTTGAACGGAACGGCATAACGGAGAACCTCTCAGGCAGAAAAACGTGATATTGAGACTCAGTCTCAGCACGATAACTCTATCAAACCTTGCCGACCCTTGCAACTGAGTCTCAAATTCAAATATCATCTCCGCTCACGTGCATTTTCACGAGGCTGGGAAGACACCCAGCTCCTCGACCACACCCGAGAAAGGACCTTCCGTGACGCAGTTTTCTTCCGCCACGCCTCGAGTCGCCCTGCTTGGTTGCCTCGCGGCACCTTTGGCCATGTCGAGCCCAGTCTGGGCCCAGCACTTCAAGATGCCGGACCCGGTGATCCGAGACGCGGCAGCGCCGACGGCTGCCTTGGACGCCCGTCTCCCAAGGCCTACGACAAGCTTCGGCGCGGCGACTCACGACGGCTGGGTCTACGTCGTCGGCGGGTACACGGGTCCACCCCACGACTACTACTGGGAAGCGCAGGAAGCGGACTTCTACCGGGTCAATCTCCACGACCGGTCGCACATCGAGTACCTCCCCCACCATGATCGACTTCAAAGCTGCTCACTCGAATCCCACGGCGACGCACTGATTCGGATCGGCGGCATGATGGCCCAGAACGGACGCGGCGAACCGCAGACGCTTCTGTCCCTGGACACCGTGACGTGCTTCGATCCGGCGGACAAGACCTGGTCGAACCCGCTGCCGAATCTTCCCGAAGCACGCTCCTCCCACGACAGCGTCGTGGTCGACTCGACACTCTATGTGGTCGGTGGATGGAGCATGGACGACGAACTGCGTCGTCCGGCCTGGCACGACGACATGATGGTCCTCGACCTCGAGGACCCGTCGAGCGGATGGACCTCGATCGAGACGCCTTTCCAACGTCGAGCCATCGCCTGCACGACCGCCGGGAACCACGTGATCGCGATCGGTGGCATCGGTTCGGACCGATCCATGTCGCAGTCGGTCGACCTGTTCGACCGTGAGACCGGAACCTGGAGCCGGGGACCTGACTACCCCGGCGTGGCGTTCGGCATGGCCGCGGAAGCGATCGACGGTCGCATCGTGGCATCGGGGGCCGACGGTCAGATCTACACCTGGGGCCCGGGCGAATCGACCTGGACGCACGCTGGAACCCTGACGTTCCCACGCTTCTTCCATCAGATCGCGGTCGCCGGCCCCGAAGACGCGTTCTTCGTCGGGGGCATGTCCCGAGGTGTTCGCCCGACCCATCTGGAGCGCCTCCAGCTCGGAAGCGTCGACACCAACGCGACCTGCACCAGACTCACGATCCCTTCACCAATGCCCTCGAAGAATCGCCAGGCGATGTTCCTCCACGACGGCTGGGTCTACCTGTTCGGTGGCAACACCAGCACCGGTCAGCACGACTTCGAACCCGAGAACTTCCTCGACGACGGCTATCGCCTCTCCCTTGCGACGCTGAACTGGGAGCCCCTCGGCGACTACCCCCACGAGCGTCAGACGATCCAGACCTGCATGGTGCCCGAAGGCGGCATCTACGCGATCGGCGGCTTCGGCCACGACGGCGAGGTCGCCCGTACCTGGACGGAGGGCTACCGGTACAACCTCGAGACCGGCACCTGGGACGCGGGCGCCCCCGACCTTCCGATCTCTCGAAGTCAGTTCGGACTCACTCAGCACGACGGAACCCTCTGGATCTTCGGCGGTCTCGACTACGACCCGCGACGGGAAAAGGGTGATCAGTTCCGACATCTGCTCGAAGTCGTATCCGCCCCCGCCGGGCAAGACGACGCGAACTTCGCCTACGAGGGTGTCACGATGACCGGCCCTCGTCGGGCCTTCGCGGGGGCGAAGCTCGACGATCGCTACTACCTGATCGGTGGAATGCGGGAGAACTTCCAACTGGTCGAGGACTGCGAGTACTTCGACTTCGAGACACGGACCTTCCACCCGATCCCCTCCCCTCGGGACTCCCGCCTGTCCGCGGAACTCGTGGCGCTGGACGGGCGTCTCTACCTCGCCGGCGGAACCACACCGAACGACGAGGGTGGCTTCACGCCAAACACCTCGATCGAGTGCTTCGACCCGACCACCAACCAGTGGACGATCGTCATGGAGGACATGCCCTTCCCGCCCCGGCACATGCGGATGATGCCGCACCGAGGACGACTGCTGCTCTTCAGCAGCCATGTGAAGGACACGGACACGGTGGAACTCGCGATCATCGATCCCGGATTCCCGGAGCTCGCCTCCGCGATGACCCAGGTCGAGGACCTCGACTGATCCGATCCTCCGACATCCAGGCACGACCAACGCGGCCCTCATCCAGGATGAGGGCCGCGTGGCGTCCGGTTCGATCGTTCCCGGTTCGGCTCAGCCGAAGGCGATGTCCTGGGCGAGCGGAAGGTCCGTGCCCCAGTTGATGGTGCAGGTCTGACGCCGCATGTAGGCCCGCCAGGCGTCCGAGCCGGACTCGCGACCACCGCCGGTGTCCTTCTCGCCGCCGAACGCGCCTCCGATCTCGGCGCCGCTGGTCCCGATGTTCACGTTCGCGATCCCACAGTCGCTGCCGGCGTGCGAGAGGAAGCGTTCCGCGCTGCGGACCGAATCGGTGAAGATCGCAGAGGAAAGGCCCTGATCGACGTCGTTGTGGATCGCCATCGCCTCGTCGAGCCCGTCGATCTCGAAGACGTAGAGGATCGGTGCGAAGGTCTCGTCCTTCGTGATCGCCGGCACCGCGCCCTTGGGCACGCGGATGATGGTCGGCTCGACGTAGTGGCCGGGCTTCGCGGCCTGACGGTCGATGCCCTCGACGCCCCCGCACTCGACGGTGCAGCCTTGGGCGACCGCCTCCCCGATCGCGTCCCGCATCGCGGCGACCGAATCGTCCGAGATGAGCGGTCCCATGAGGGTGCCGGCGTCGAGCGGATCCCCGATGGGAACGCTCCCATAGGCGTTCTTCAGCGTGCCGACCACGTCGTCGACGACGTCGGTGTGACAGAGGAGGCGACGGGTGGTGGTGCATCGCTGGCCGGCGGTGCCGACCGCACCGAAGAGGATGCCGCGGATGGCGAGCTCCATGTCTGCGTCCGGCATGAGCACGATCGCGTTGTTGCCGCCGAGTTCCAGCAAGCAGCGCCCGAGCCTGCCGCCGACGACCTCGCCGACCCGACGTCCCATGCGGCAGGAACCAGTCGCGGAGATGAGCGGCAGACGACGATCGGCGATCATCGGCTCGCCGATCTCCTGATCGGTGCCGATGATCAGACTGAAGACGTCGCAGGGATCGCCCTCGGACGGCGTGAAGACGTCCTGGTCCCGCATGACCCGATGAGCGACCTCGGTCATCGCGATGGCGGTGATCGGCGTGACGAGGCTGGGCTTCCAGATCATCGCGTCACCGCAGACGGCCGCGAGCATCGCGTTCCAGGCCCAGACCGCCGCCGGGAAGTTGAAGGCGGTGATGATGCCGATGGTGCCCATCGGATGCCACTGCTCGTACATCCGGTGCTCGGCCCGTTCACTGTGCATGGTCAAGCCGTGCAGCTGCCGCGAGAGACCGACCGCGAAGTCGGCGATGTCGACGCACTCCTGGATCTCGCCGATGCCCTCGGGCTTGATCTTGCCCATCTCGAGGGTCACGAGCTCGCCGAGCGGTTCGAGGTGGTCGCGGAACGCATTGCCCATGCGACGGACGAGCTCGCCCCGCTTGGGGGCCGGGAGCATCCGCCACTCGCGCTGGACTCGCTGCGCTCGGCGGACCGTCTCGTCGTAGTCGGCGGTCGACTGCAGCTTCACCGCGGCCAGTGGTTCGCCATCGGCGGGGTTCATGCTGACCGCGGTCTCGCCCGACGCGTCTGGCGGCAGGATGGACGGATGGTTCGCGAGGGACAGCTTGTCGAGGATTCCCGTGAGGGCCGGATGGTGGGTAGCGGTGCTCATTCCAGCAATCTACCAGATCCGAATGCCGCCCCAAGCGATGCCGGAACGCAGCGAGACCCGCCGGATGGCGGGTCTCGCGGGAGATCAGAAGATGGGTTCGGACGGCATCAGCCTCGTCGTCGTCGTCGCGCGAATCCCGCGAGGGCGAGCGTTGCGAGGACGCCGGGGGCCGGCACGACGTTGCGGACATCGATCGAGAGCCCTTGAAGAGTCGTCGGGCCGTTGATCTCGAAGAACGCGGCCCAGTTCAGCGCGGATCCGGTGTAGCCGGAGAGGTCGAAGGTGAACGAGTCGGTGACCCGGATCACCCCCCGGTCCAGGACCTTGGTGTAGAGCCGCTCCGAACTGACGAAGTCGAAGTACTCACCGGAGGCGCCGGGACCGGCCGAGCCGATGAAGAAATCGACGCCCGCGGGCGTCGCGGTGAAGCTGTCGTAGGTGACCTGCAGTACCACGTCCGACGTCGGCGTGCCGCTGCCGTAGACATGGATGTCGAGGCCGCCCTCGCCGGAGATCACATCTCCCGAGTCGCCGGGGGCGAGGAAGCTGCCACCACGGAAGTTGAAGAGTTGCGCGGAGGGGCCGCCGGCCGTGGCAAAGTTGGGACCGAAGGACGCGGAGGAGAACGCATTCCATTGATAGAACTGGCTGTTCGCCTCACCTCTCCACGAGGGGGCGACCCAACTCTGAAGGTCAGCGGTGGCGGTCGCGGAGACCGCGGAAGCAACGACGAAAGAAGCCAAAAGGACACGCATTTCGGAATTTTCCTTCTTTGGGGATTAGGAGCTCATTGAACTGGGAACGGGAATTCCCGCCCTAACGGTAGGGTCTTGGAGGATCCATCTCAACACCTAACCCACGCAATTCGGCCGATAGATCGAAATAAACGATTGAAGGTACCATCCGGATCGACCGCTGCGAATCGAACCGCAACGGATCCCCTTCTCGCCTTCTCAGATCCCGCACTCCGAGAATCAAGCCATGCCACTGGACCGAAACGGCATCACCCGCCGCGCCGCTCGAGAACTTCAGGACGGGTTCTACGTGAACCTCGGCATCGGGATGCCGACCCTGGTCGCCAACCACGTGCCGGACGGAATGACCGTTTGGCTCCAGTCGGAGAACGGCCTGCTCGGCATGGGCGCGTTTCCGACCGAGGAGGAGGTCGATGCGGATCTGATCAACGCCGGCAAGCAGACGGTCACCGGCGTCTCCGGCCACTCCTTCTTCTCGAGCGCCGAGAGCTTCGAGATGATCCGAGGTGGCCACATCGACCTCGCGATTCTCGGCGCGATGGAGGTGAGCCAGGAGGGCGACATCGCCAACTGGATGATCCCCGGCAAGATGGTGAAGGGCATGGGCGGCGCGATGGATCTGGTCGCCGGCGTGCGACGCGTGATCGTGACGATGGAGCACACCAACAAACGGGGCGACCCCAAGATCATTCCCGCCTGCACCCTGCCGCTCACCGGCCTCGCCTGCATCGACATGATCATCACCGATCTCTGCGTCATGGAGATGGATCCCGACCGCCGACGCTTCCGGGTGACCGAACTCGCACCCGAGGTCACCGCGGAGGAGATCCGCGCTAAGACCACCGCGGAGATCCTCTTCGCCGACGACCTTCGGACGATCGACGCGTGAAACTCGCCGCGATCGTCGGCGGTAGTGCGTTCACGACGGCGACCGTCCTGACGGGATGCGACGCCGCCCCGACGTCGGCTCGCGCCGAATCTTACTGGCGAACGCTCTTCAACGGTCATGATCTCGAGGGCTGGACGGTCTCCGCCGATGCGGCACCGCACTGGTCCGTGGACGAGGGCGTGCTGGTCTTCGATGGTGTCGGCGGCGACCTGTGGACGACGGCGTCGTTCGAGAACTTCGAACTCCTGGTCTCCTGGCGATGGATCGGCCCCTCGCAGGGCACGGTCGAACGGCCGCTGATCGACGTCGATGGGTCGTATCGTCTCGACGATTCGGGGGAGCGTATGACCGTGCCGGTCGAGGAGCGGGACAGCGGCATCTACCTTCGCGGAAGTTCGAAGAGCCAGGTGAACATCTGGGCGTGGCCGGCGGGAAGCGGCGAGGTCTACGGGTACCGGACGGACGCCTCGATGCCGGCCGAGACGAGGGCGGCGGCGACCCCGCTCCAACGCGGAGACCGACCGGTCGGTGCATGGAACGACTTCCGCATCTCTCTGGTCGGGGAGATCCTGAACGTCCATCTGAACGGTCAGCACGTGATCATGGACTGTCCGCTTCCGGGGGTCGCCGCGGCCGGCCCGATCGGCCTCCAGGCGCATGGCTCCGCGATCGAGTTTCGAGACCTCGCGATCCGCCCGATCGGCCCGAAGACGCGCCGATACCCGGCTCCTGGACATGGGAGGTAGGAAACGCCCCCGCTCCCATGGGGAGCGAGGGCGTTCGATGTTCGGTCCGATCGATTCAGTGGCCATCGCGGGTTGGAGCGT